>SVGO01000036.1 GCA_015056305.1 Clostridiales bacterium
CCGTCTTCACCTCGCTGGGCAGCATATCGCGGATCGCATCCGCTAATTCACGGCTGAGCGCCCTGCGTGTATCCAGCGCGATGGTCAGCGTCTGCGGGCAGCTCAGCGTCACATAGGTGCCCATCGGCCGCCCCAGCTCTGCAGCCGCCTCCTCCGATTCGATCCTGACCACCGTGCGCTCAATGCCGTTTGGGAGCCTGACTCCCTCCACGGGCGTGCTGCCCCGCGCCTCCAGCGCCAGATCTGTCCATTTTGCTCTCATGCTTTCCTCCGGAAATTCCATGGCTTTGCTTGTAATTTGCCCCGCAATGCGGTAAAGTATAAGCAGCTTATGCGGCATTTTGCCGCCCGAAAGGAGACTTTTCATGTCTGCCGTTTCCTATACCATTCCCGGCATGATCCGCACGATGGCCGCTGTGCCGCGCGTGCATCTGGCCAATCCGAAGAAAAACGCGGAAGAGATTTCCGCGCTGCTTGATATCGCTGATCAAAACGGCGTTTCCCTGTGCGTCTTCCCCGAGCTTTCGCTGACCGGATACACCTGCGGCGATCTGTTTATGCAGCCTTCGCTGCTGCAGGCAGCGCTTGAGGCGCTGGATAAGCTTGCCAACCGCGAAACAAAGACGGCATTCATCGTCGGCCTTCCGCTGGATATTCAGGGCAGGCTCTACAACTGCGCCGCAATCGTCCATCATCACAACGTTTATGTCGCCGCCAAGACACACATTCCTGACGATGGCGGCTTCTGTGAACGCCGCTGGTTCTCTTCCGGCGAAACCATTCGCTATTTCGACGAAGTGCCCGGGCTCCATGCAGAAAGCTTCCTTCTTCCCCACAATCAGCTGATTGACTGCGGCGAATTCATGCTCGGCGTGGAGATCTGCGAGGATTTCTGGGTGCCCAATCCGCCGTCCGCCGAGCTTGCCACGCGCGGCGCGACAATCATCGCCAATCTCTCCGCATCCAATGCGCTTGCCGGCAAGCACGCATCCCGCTGCGAAGCGCTGCGTGCGCACAGCGCGCGCTGCATGTGCGGCTATGTCTATGCCAGCGCAGGCTATGGCGAATCGACCACGGACATGGTTTTCTCCGGTCATGCGGGCATCTACGAAAACGGCGATCTTCTCGCTGAAAACGAGCGTTTCCTGCGCACGTCCTCTTATGCCATCGCCGATATTGATACGGAGCGCCTCGCCTACAAGCGCCGCGCGCGTCCGTCTTTCTGGCAGCAGCTTGCGCCGGACGATTATTCCCCCATGCCTGCCGTGATTCCTGCATCTGTGAGTGCCGCGCCCTTGATGCGCCCGCTCTCCACGCTGCCCTTCCTGCCCGAGGATCACCAGGATGAATTCCTGCTCGATGCGCTGAACATTCAGGCGACTGGCCTGATCAGGCGCATGGAGCAGATCCGCACGCAGAAGCTGGTCGTAGGCGTTTCCGGCGGCCTGGATTCGACGCTCGCGCTCCTCTCCGCCGCCTATGCCTACGATCTCGCCGGATGGGACAAGCGGGGGATCGTCGGCATCACCATGCCGGGCTTCGGCACGGGCACGCGCACCAAGGGCAACGCCGAAAAGCTCATGGAGCTCATCGGCTGCACGATGCTGACCATCCCGATCGGCCCTGCCGTCACGCAGCATTTTGCCGATATCGGCCACAGCGCCGACGTGCACGACGTCTGCTATGAGAACAGCCAGGCGCGCGAGCGCACGCAGATCATCATGGACTATGCCAACAAGATCGGCGGCCTTGTGCTGGGCACCGGCGATCTGAGCGAGGTTGCGCTGGGCTGGTGCACCTATAACGGCGATCACATGAGCATGTACAACCTCAACGGCTCCGTGCCCAAGACGCTCATGCGCTCCATGGTCGCCTATGCCGCCCGCCTGCTCGGCGATAACATCGTGCCCGTCGCGCAGGACATCCTGGATACGCCGGTCTCTCCGGAGCTCATCCCCGGCAAGAACGGCGAAATCGCCCAGAAGACGGAAGAGACTCTGGGCGCATACGAGCTGCACGATTTCTTCCTCTGGCACATGATGGACGCGGGCGCAGGCCCGAAGAAGCTCTACGCCATGGCCTGCCAGGCGTTTGACGGCCAGCACGAGCATGCGGCGATCCTCGCCGCGCTGCGCACGTTTGTCCGCCGCTTCTTCACCCAGCAGTTCAAGCGCTCCGCCATGCCGGACGGCCCAAAGGTCACGCCGGTGAGCCTCTCCCCGCGCGGCGACTGGCACATGCCTTCCGACGCGCAGATGCAGCTGTGGCTGGACGAAGTCGACAGCATTGCCTGATGACGAAACCCCGGTATCTGTAACCGGGGTTTTTTCTTTACTTGGCAGGATTCATGCGTTACAATAGACATATATCAATTTACTGCGGAGGTCATATCCATGCGCATGCTGTCAAGCACGCTGTTGTTCCTTTTGATGCTGCTGCCGCTGAGCGCGTTCGCATCCGACATGCCCACAATGTGGATCGCCACTGATCTTCACTACATCTCCCCCTCGCTGACCGACAACAGCGCGTACTTTATGCGCATGATTGAAAGCGGCGACGGCAAGATCGTCCACTACATCGACGAGCTGACCGACGCGCTGGTCGAGCAGGCCATCGAACAGAGGCCCGACTGCCTGATTCTCTCCGGGGATCTGACGTTCAACGGCGCAAAAAAGAGCCATGAGGATCTTGCCGCCAAGCTGCGCAGGATTGACGAGGCGGGCGTGTCCGTCTATGTGCTGCCCGGCAATCACGACGTATACTGCTACTCCGCCGCGTCGTTCTCCGGCGACAGCTATACACTCGTACAGGGGACGACCAGCGAAGACTTTGAAGCGATCTATCACGACCTTGGCTTTGACGAGGCGCTCGCCCGTGATCCGTATTCGCTCAGCTATATCGCCGAGCCCATACCGGGCATCCGGCTCCTCATGCTTGATGTGAACACGCAGTTCTCCAGCTGCGCGGTCGCGCAGAACACATTCGCCTGGCTGGACGAGGTGCTCGCCAAGGCTAAGACGGACGGCGCGAAGGTCATCGCGGTCAGCCATCAGAATCTCTACGCCCATTCCAGCCTGCTCTATCAGGGCTTTATGATTGCCAATGCATCCATGCTGGAATCCCGATACGAGAAATACAGCGTCGCGGTCAATCTCAGCGGCCACGTGCACATGCAGCACACGATATCCGTCGAGGGCAAAGTGCCGGAGATCGCCACGTCGTCCCTCGCCGTTTCACCCTGCCAGTACGGCGTGATCACCCTTGGAGATAATCACGCGAGCTACCGCACCGAGACTGTCAACGTATCCGCCTGGGCCAAAGCGCACGGAAAGACCGATCCCAATCTGCTTGACTTTGCCGCATACGCGCGCGATTTTTTCCTGAATACGAGCCTGCGCCTCAAGCAAACCGACGATCCGGACGCCGACACGCTGGCGAAGTGGATTGCTGAGGTCAATGCCGCCTACTTCGCCGGAAGGACAGACCTGATTTCCCCCGCGTCGGCTGCAGCCACGATCGCCGGCGACGCTTTCCACAGCGCCTATATCGCCAGCATCCTCGCCGAACCGCCGCGTGACCACACGCAGCTGGACTTCCCGCTGTAATTAATCCCAGGATACAAAAAAGCAGCTTCCCGATCAGGAAGCTGCTTTTGATTTTCCGATTATACACTGCGCACACATGCAACAGATTCACCCTCGACCAACGAATAGCCCACTTTGATATGCTGCGTCTCACCGCCCTCGATCATATCGCAGAGCAGTTCCACGCTCTTCTGGGCGATCTCTCCGGTTGGCTGACCGACAGAAGCGATGGACGGCACATAGTATTTCGCCATCACCGTGCCGTCAAATCCGGCGACGGAGACGTCCTGCGGCACGCGCAGCCCCATCTCATGCAGCGCGCGCGTAACGCCCATGGCCATCATATCGCTCATCGCCAGCACGGCGGTCACATCCCGATGCACTGCAAAGAAGCGCATGGCGCTTTCATAGCCGCCCTCCAGCGAAAAGCGGGAGAGGACATATTCATCCGGGTCATAATCAATGCCGTGCGCCTTCAGGCTGTCCATCGCGCCCTGATAGCGCTTGGCAAAGATATCCTCGCCCTCGCGCTTGCCGCCGAACACCGCCACGCGCGTATGCCCCTGGTCCAGAATCCGATCCATCATCGCGCGGGTCGCCGCTCTGTCGTCAATGCACACACTCGAGGCATTCTCCAGCCCGACATTCGCCGCATCGACCGTCGCAAACACGACCGGCACGCCAAGCGCGCGCACCGCCTCGCAGCGCTCATCCAGACGGGAGCCGAGCAGAATAAAGCTGCCCGCGCGCTTTTCGGCATAGAGCTGTCGCATCGCATCAAACTCGTCGTCCTCCTCATCGATATACTTGACCAGGAACGGCGTCTTGAGCCCCTGCGCATGCTCGATCATCTGTGCCGCAACGTCATTGAGGAATGCATTGCGCCTGCCGCGCACGATGATCGCCGCAAAGGTCGGCTTTGTGTTTTTGAGGTTTCGTGCGTTTCGGTTCTGCACGAAGCCAAACTGTTCCACCACATCCATGACCTTTTTGCGGGTCTCTTCGCTCACATCCGGCCGCCCGTTGAGCACACGGGAAACCGTGCTCACCGCCACGCCCGCCTTGCGCGCCACATCGCGAATCGTATAAATCTCCACGGATAAACCTCCGTCTTCGTCCCTTGCCGGAAACGTTTTCATGCTCTTATTATAAAAGAACCGCCTGCAAATCGCAAGCGGTTTATATGAGCTATGCAGGATTTATTGCAAAGCATCGCCGATCAGAGATTGAGCAGCGCCAGCGCCGCAAGGATCACGCCCATGGCAACGATCTGCCTGCGGCTGAGTTTTTCTCTGAACACAGCGCAGCCCACCAGCGTGATGAGCACGATCGTGCCGACGGAGTAGGTTGGATAGGCGACGACGGCGGGCACGGAGCTCAGCGAGAGCAGCAGAAAGCGCGCAGAGAAGTAATTCGGCACGCCCACCAGCAGACCAAACGCGATATCCGACGCCGTCAGCCGCTGATGCTTCATCATCGCCAGCGCCGCGCACAGCACCAGCGCCACGAAGAACGTATAGAGCAGATACTGATCGGAAAGCGCGCTGTTTCCAAGCTGTTCATAGATCTTGCTGAGCACGTCCGTGCTGCCGCCGGCAATGAGCAGGATCACCAGACCCAGCGCGTTTTTCGCGCGGCCGCTGCCCTTTTCCAGCTGGATGAGCAGAATCGCAATAATCGCCAGCACAAGGCCCGCAATCTGCGCCGCGCGCGGCATCTCGCCAAAGGCGACGATCGACGTGATCGTCGGCACGATTACGCCCAGCTTCATGAATGTCGCCGGAAGCACCACGCCGTTGACGCGGATATTCCACTGCAGCAGCATGAAGCTGCCCAGATACATCGCGCCGCTGACAAGGCCGAGACCCAGCGCAAAGCCGAGGCCGCTCGCCTGCGGGAAAAGATCGATAGAACCGGCAAAAACGATGGACAGCAGCGTACACATGGCGTAGTTCATCGCCAGCATGCTGATGTTGTTTTTTGCCTTGCCCTCGCTCAGGCGCATGCACACGGAAACGAGCATGCTGGAGACAATGGCGAGAATGAGATATATCATTGGATTCTTCCTCCGAAGCGATTGATTTTAAACCGCTCCATTATAGCACATGTTTTCGCAATAAGAAAGAAGGGACTGCGTATACAGCCCCTTCTGATTGGAAAAAGATTACAGGCCGGCCTGCGCCATCGCGTCCTTCACGGCCGCCTTGATGGCCTCGGAGGTCACGGTCACGCCGGTGATCGCGTCCACATCCGCAGACTGCGCAGCGACGATCGCGCCCGGGATCTGCTCGATCGCCGGCTCGCAGATGCCAGTGGTCTCGTTGTGCGCGACAACCTCAACCGCAGCGATCTTGCCGTCAGCGAAGGAAACCTTCACCTGAACGTCGCCATGGATGCCCTGGCCGACGCCGATGTACTCATTCTCGCCCACTTCGATCGCCGGAGCTTCCTCGGCGACGACTTCTTCGGCCTCAACCACGACAGCGCCGCTGGCAACCGGAGACGGGTTCTCGTTCGGGACGCCGTCCCAGATCACCCAGTTGTTCGGGCGGGCATGATTGGTGCCCCAGGTCTCGATGGTCTCATCCGCAGCGGGCTTACCCACGACCAGCGCGCAGACGAACACGCAGTTGCCGGCGACCGGGTAGGTATACGCTTCGTTGACCTCACCCTCGAGCGGGCTCATCATGCCCCAAACGCGGGTGTACTCGTCCTTGACGTAGCGGCTCAGGGACTGATACTGGCCGTCCGCCAGATCCTTGGGCGCATACTCGCCGTTGATCTCGCCGAAGTAGTGGGTCTGATAGCCCATGGTCGCGGCAGCAACGCCGAACAGGCCGCAGGTCAGGCCGGCGTCATAGGTCGCAAACTTGGTGGGCATGTAGTAGCCGTCATACTTGGAGACATGGCCCTGCTCCTCGGTGAGCAGCTGGTCGGCCAGGCACAGCACGGTGACGGTGCCTTCGGTCGCCATATCTTCCGGCGCTCCCCAATAGTCGCCGATGATCTTGCGCTGTTCCTCAACGTCCTTGACGACGATGAAGTACCACGGGGTCCAGTGGACGGCGTTCTGCTGCTTGACGGTCGCGCTGAAGATCTTCGCCAGATCCTCGTCGGTCGGCTGATCAGCCGGATCGGAAGACCAATGGCCATTGGCAACGGTCATCCAGGTGTTGCTCTCGTTGAACCAGTCGATGAAACCGGCCGGATCAAACGCCTCGGCCAGGCCAAACATCGGCAGGGCCACGAGCGCCAGCGCGAGGGCAAACAGGGCAATGTACTTCTTCATGGAAATACTCCTCCTTATTTTTCAGGGATTTTGTTATATCCCTTAAGTCATACATATTTTAGCTTATTGTGAATCAATTGTCAATTTATAACCGCACAAAGCTATCCTTTTCTTGCTATATGCACCGTTATCATGTATAATACTTGTGCATAACTAAAGTCTTTTTCACATACCTATGCTTAAGGAGGCCTGTTCTTGATCAGACGCATCCTCTTTTGTTTTCTTCTGTGTGTCCTGCTGGCGTTTCCCGTGCTCAGCGAGAGTGCGCCCAAACTGATGACCAAACAGACCAGCACATACTTTAGCACGGTCAGCGCGCTGTTTTTGTACGACAGCCCGGACAATAACGGCCATTTTGAGCAGACATGGTCACAGGTCAAGGCGATTCTCGGCGAGGTTGAAAGCGCAGTATCCGTCTCCATGCCGGACTCCGACATTGCCCGATTCAATGCGTTGCCCTGCGGCGAAGCGATGGAGATCAGCACCGTCACCGCAGACATTCTGAAAATCGCCTTTGCCGCGCACGAGGAGACCGGCGGGTTCTACGACCCGACCGTCTATCCGCTGATCGATCTGTGGGGCTTTTCGCCGCGTTTCAATACCAATACCTATAAACCGATCATGCCCTACGACCGCGCCTACGAGGGCGGCATTCTTCCCCTGCCGGACGCCGCACATATTGACGCTTTGCTCCCGCTCGTCGGATTAAGCGGCATGGAGCTGAGCGAAGAAAACGGCCGATTCTATCTGACCAAGCATACGCCATCCGTCATGATCGGCGATACCATCATACATGCCCAGCTGGATCTGGGCGGCATCGCCAAGGGCTATGCCTGCGACCGCGTGAAGCAGCTGCTCTCTGAGCGCGGCTACACGATGGGCCATTTCGTCTGCGGCGACAGCTCCATGGCCATCCTCTCCCGGCCTGACGGCGCATACAAGCTGAATCTGGGCAAGCCGCGCGCGGGCAGCAATCCAAATTCGCACTTCGCGACGGTGTCCCTTCGCGACAGGGCGCTTTCCACCAGCAGCGACAGCCGCCACTCGTATGTGATCGACGGCGTGCGCTATTGTCACATCATCGACCCGCGCACAGGCTATCCGCTCAACATGTCATCCGGCGGCGTGCAGAAGGGTGCGGCGAGCATCACGCTGCTCTCCTCCAGCGCCGCGCGCAGCGATGCGATCACCACGGCGCTGTGCCTGATGAGCCCGCAGGAAGCGGCCGACTTCGCCGGCGAGCATCTGATCGGCGACAGCGTGATCATCTCCCTCTATGCATCGGATAGCGATACGCTTGAGGTGGTGCATAATCTGGGCGCAGACGCTATCTCACTGAGTGATCCGGCGTATCAGATCGCCTCTGAGATCGATGCAGAGGGAAACATAATATATACCGGCAGCTTTTTCGCATACTGACATGTATATATGCAAAAAAGGCAGAAGCGCTTGCTTCTGCCTTTTGGTTTGTCAATCAATAAGACTTGAGCGTGCCAACGATCTCCTGCGGATTGGCGATCTTCTGCGCGTCGCAGTACTCGCCAAGCTCGCGCGCGATGCGCGGGCAGGCGAACGGATCGGTGAAATTCGCCGTGCCGACCTGCACAGCCTGCGCGCCGCAGAGCATGAACGCCGCAGCGTCCTCGCCCGTCTCGATGCCGCCTAGGCCGATGATCGGAATGGAAACCTTTTTGGCGCACTGCCAGACCATGCGCAGCGCCACCGGGCGCACCGCCGGACCGGACAGGCCGCCGGTGTTGTTCGCCAGGATCATCTTGCGCTTATGGACGTCCACCGCGATGCCGGTGAGCGTATTGATCAGCGAGATCGCATCCGCGCCCGCCTCCTGCGCCGCCAAGGCGTTCTCGGTGATGTCGGAGACATTGGGCGTGAGCTTGACGATCAGCGGCTGCTTGCTGACGCTCTTGACCGCCTTGGTGATCTCATACACGCTCTCCGGCTTCACGCCGAAGGCCACGCCGCCGTCATGCACGTTCGGGCAGGAGATATTCATCTCCAGCATATGCACGCCGGTATTCGCAAACGCCTCGGCCGCCTGGCAGTAATTCTCAATCGAGGTGCCAAAGAAATTGGCGATGACCGCCACATCTTTGGTCAGCAGCCACGGCAGGTCATGCTCGATGAAGCTCTCGATGCCGGGGTTTTGAAGGCCCACGCAGTTGAGCATGCCGCTCGGGGTCTCGGTCAGGCGGGAGGGCGGATTGCCCATGCGGCCGCCCAGGCACAGGCCCTTGACGGAGATGCCGCCCAAGGCGCTGATATCATAGAGCTCGTCGTACTCGCGGCCGAAGCCGAAGGTGCCGCTGGCAGCGATGATCGGATTTTTCATCTGCACACCGCAGAGGTTCAAAGACAGATCAGCCACCGAAAGCCACCTCCTTGCTGTCAAACACCGGGCCGTCCTTACACACGCGCTTATACGTCCAGCCGCCGTCCGGCAGCAGGATCTTCACGTTGCAGCCCAGGCACGCGCCGATGGCGCAGCCCATGCGCTCCTCCAAAGAGAGCTGGCACGGGATATCCAGTTCGTTTGCGATCTTCTGCACGGCCGCGAGCATCGGCGTCGGGCCGCAGGCCATGATCAGGTCCGGGCGCTTTGCTTCAATCGCCTCCAGCAGCGGCTTGGTCACCAGCGCTTTTTCGCCGATGGAGCCGTCGTCGCTGACAGCAACGACCTTGCACGGGGCCTGCGTCATGCCATAGACATGATCCTTGGTGCGGAAGCCGAAGAACGCGCAGCTGGACTCCGTCGCGAAGCCGTCCATCGCGCCGCAGATCGGCGCGACGCCCACGCCGCCGCCGACAAAGTAGATGGTTTCTGCGCCCTTGCCGTCAAAGCCGGTGCCCAGCGGGCCCAGGCACTTGACCGTGTCGCCCGGCTTAAGATCGCAGATGATCTGCGTGCCGCGGCCCTTGGGCTGGATCGCCAGGGTCAGCGTGCCGGCGTTTTTGTCCATCGCCATCAGGCTGATCGGGCGGCGCAGCACGTGCGCGTTATCCGGCACGAGCATATGGATGAACTGGCCGGGCTTCGCGGTCTGTGCGATCTCCGGCGCATGGAGAATGATGCGGATCAGGCCCTCGGCGAGTACCTCCGAGGACAAAACCTTTGCGTCGATATCTTTCATAATACACCCTTCTTGGGGCTATCGCCCCAAACCCCATCTGGGGACATCGTCCCCAGACCCCTTCTTCGCTTCGCGCTTGCTTGAAGCAGCTATGCATAGGCGAACTTCGTTCGCCACAGAGAATGGTGTTTTTCTATTTCACCTTATACCCTAGCTGCGCAAAGCGCAGCGTAATGGGTGCAGGGACAATGTCCCTGCCAGGGGTATGGGGACGGCGTCCCCATACGTCTCCCCCCGGTCTTACTTGATCTCCTTGCCCATTTCCTTCAGGCTGGAAGCGAGATCTTCGCGCATGCGCAGCGCCTCATTGCGGGCAGCCACGTCGAAGGCCACGCCCTCCTGCTTCTTCCACGCGCACAGGATGGAGCGGGAAGCATTGACGATCGCGCCATTGCCGTTGGTATCAAAGCAGCCCGCGATGTCCTTGCCGGTCGCGCCCTGCGCGCCATAGCCCGGCACCAGGAAGAAGGTATGCGGCATACGCGCGCGCAGCGCAGTGCCCTGCTGCGGATAGGTCGCGCCGACGACCGCGCCGATGACGCTGTAGCCCAGTTCGCCGCGGGTCTGTGCGCCCCACTCCTCAACCAGATCGGCCACGGCCTCATACAGCGTGCGGCCATCCTCATACTTGAGGTCCTGCAGCTGACCGGAAGACGGGTTGCTGGTCTTCACCAGCGCGAACACGCCGGTACCATTGGCGGCGCAGGCGTCGGTGAACGGCTTGATGCCGTCCACGCCCAGATACGGGTTGATGGTCGCGATATCGGCAGAGAAAGCCTTCTCCTCGCCGTAGGGCATCGGGGTCTTGCCGATGTAGGCGTTGGCATAGCAGGCTGCGGTCGCGCCGATGTCGTTGCGCTTGACGTCGGCCATGACGATCATGCCCTTGCTCTTGGCATAGGCCATGGTCTTCTCAAAAGCAACCATACCCGCCGCACCGTACATCTCGTAGTACGCGACCTGCACCTTGACGGCCGGCACGATATCATACAGCGCGTCCACAAGGCGGACATTGTACTGATAGACGGCCTCGGCAGCGTCCTCAAAGGACTTGATGCCTTCCGGCATGATCTCGGCCACAAAGCTCTCCGGCAGGTACTCAATGCGGGTGTCCAGACCGGCGACAGTCGGGTTCTTCAGTTCGCTGATGCGCTTGGCAAGCTGCTCCATGATATTCATAACGTTTTTCCTCCTGTATACTTTTCTCTATTCATAGGGAACGCCGGGGCGGCTGCCCCGGACCCTGCCTGAGGGATTTCATCCCTCAGACTCCCTTCTTTGCTTCGCAACTGCTTTAAACTGCTATTCTTGGATTCTCCTCCGCTGCGCGTATACGCGCAGCGATGAAGGGTCAAGGGGACTGGAGCCTGCCGCCGCCAGTGGCGGATGCAGGCAGGCAGAACGTCGGGAATCGCAAGGAGCAGCTATCAGCTGCGACTATGCGAGTTCCCCGGACTGAAATCCCTTGCAGGGTGCAGGGACAGAGTCCCTGCTCGTCCCCCACACGTACCCTTTACTCCTGATCGATCACACGGCCGCCGACGATCGTCATGCACACCGCGCCGTAGTAGGTCTTGCCATGGAACGGGGTGTTGTGTCCGCGGGAGACAAACTTCTCCACGTCGACGGTGACCTCGCGGTCCGGATCGAGCACAACGATATCCGCCGCGCTGCCAATGCTGAGATTGCCGCCCTCCACGCCCAGC
Organism: Clostridiales bacterium; assembly: GCA_015056305.1. Lineage (GTDB taxonomy): Bacteria > Bacillota > Clostridia > Christensenellales > Aristaeellaceae > Ventricola. Next base: position 11,729 of record SVGO01000036.1, read on the forward strand.
AGCTTTGCCGGCGCAGCGCTCATCTTCTCGATGAGCTGGCTGAGGGTCATATAGCCGTCCTTGACGAGCTTGGTGTTGCTCACGCAGAACGCCGTCTCAAAGCCGCTGATGCCGCTGGCCGCGATATGGAACTCGACCTTCTTCTCGTCCTGATGATGCGGCGCATGATCGGTGGCAATGCAGTCGAGCGTGCCGTCGACCAGACCCGCGATGCACGCCTGACGGTCCTCCTCCTCGCGCAGCGGCGGGTTCACGCGGCAATTGCTGTCATAACCAATGACCCACTCGTCCGTCGCGCCGATGTAGTGCGGCGCAGTCTCGGCGGTCACGCGCACGCCGCGCTTCTTCGCCTCGCGCACCAGCTGCACGCCACCCTTGGTGGACACATGGCACAGATGGATACGCTTGCCCTCGGCCTCGGCCACGAGGATATCGCGGGCGATCATGACCTCCTCGGCTGCGCGGGTGATGCCCGGCAGGCCCAGCTTGGTGGAGATGAAGCCCTCGTTCATCACGCCGTCGCCCACGAGGTTCTTGTCCTCGCTGTGGCTCATGATGAACACATTGAAGTAATCCGCATACTGCATCGCAAGGCGCAGCAGATTGGAATTGGTCACCGGCTTGCCGTCGTCGGAGATCGCGACGATGCCGGCCTGCTTCATGCGGCCGATCTCGGCCATCTCCTTGCCCTCCAGGCCCTTGCTGATCGCGCCGACCGGATAGACATGCACGCCGCTGCCCTGCCACTGGGCCTTCTCCAGGATGTAGCGGGTCACAGCCGCGTTATCGTTGACCGGCTTGGTATTGGGCATACAGCATACGCCGGTGAAACCGCCGCGGGCCGCCGCCTTCGTGCCGGAGATGAGGTCTTCCTTGTATTCCTGACCCGGATCGCGCAGATGGCAGTGCATATCGATGAAGCCCGGAGCAACAACCTTGCCGGAAGCATCGATGACCTGCACGCCTTCGGCAGAAAGATTCTCGCCGATGGCGGCAACCTTGCCGTTTTCCACCAGAATGTCGGCCACCTTGTCGATTCCGTTCGCCGGATCGATCACGCGGCCGCCGCGGATGAGCATCGAATTGACCATCGTTACGCCTCCCTTCTGGTGAGCATGTAGAGCAGCGCCATGCGAACCGCCACGCCGCTTTCCACCTGCTGATTGATGACCGACTGCGCGCTGTCCGCCGCGCTGGACGCGATTTCCACGCCGCGGTTCATCGGGCCCGGATGCATGACCAGCGCATGCTTCTTCGCCAGCGCCACGCGCTCAGGCGTGATCTCCCAGTTGTCGCAGTACTCGGCGACGGACGGGAACAGGCCCTTCTGCTGGCGCTCGCGCTGGATGCGCAGACCCATGACCACATCCGCGCCCTCGCAGGCGTCCTCGATGGTCGGGGCGACGGTGCAGCCCAGCTCCTCGATTCGGGTCGGAATGAGCGTGGGCGGCGCGCAGAGCACGACGTTCGCGCCCATGGTGGTCAGGCCGTAGATATTGGAACGGGCCACGCGGGAATGCATCACGTCGCCGCAGATAGCGACCTTGATGCCATTCAGATCGCCCAGGTGATCGCGCATGGTCATCATGTCCAGCAGCGCCTGGGTGGGGTGCTCGTTCATGCCGTCGCCCGCGTTGATGATGCTCGAGCGTACATGCTTGGCCAGCAGGGCCGGCGCGCCGGACATCGGATGGCGGATGATGATCACGTCCGTGCCCATCTGGTCGAGCGTCACGCCGGTATCGATGAGCGTCTCGCCCTTGGCGACGGAGGACGCGCTGGCGGAGATATTCGCCGCAGCGGCGGACATATACTTGCTCGCCAGCTCGAAGGACATGCGGGTACGGGTGGAGTTCTCGTAGAAGAGCGTCACGATGGACTTGCCCTGCAGATGCGCGGTCTTCTTGTTGCTCGAGCGCACGATCTGGCGCATCATCATGGCGTTGTCGAGGATCTCTGTGATCTCCTCGCGGCTCACGCCGTCAAGACCGAGCAGGTCTTTGCGTTTCATCATCAATGCTTCACTCGCCTTTCTTCTTGTCGTAGAGCACGATGTTCAGCGCTCCGTCGATTTCCGGAACATTCACGCCGACCATCTCGTTTTTGCTGGTGGGCAGGTTCTTGCCGACGTAGTCCGCGCGGATGGGCAGCTCCCTGTGGCCGCGATCGACCATCACCGCCAGCTGAATGAGCGCCGGGCGGCCCATGTCGCAGATCGCGTCCATCGCTGCGCGCGCCGTGCGGCCGGAAAAGAGCACGTCGTCGACCATGATGATCTTCGCGCCGTGCACCTGGAAGGGCAGGTCAGTGGTATTGACGACGGGATGCTCGGTGAGGATGGAGAGGTCGTCACGATAGAACGTGATATCCAGCACGCCCATGGGCAGCTTCACGCCCTCAACCTTCTCGATGAGCGCCTGCAGCATTTTCGCCAGCACGACGCCCCTGCGCTGAATGCCCACGAGCGTCAGGCCCTCGACGCCGCGATTGTTCTCGATGATCTCGTGCGCCACACGGCGAAGCGCGCGCTTTACGCCCTGTTCGTCCATGATGTCCGCTTTGAATTCCAGCTTGACCGCCACGTTTTTTCGCCCCTTTTCTCAAATAAAAATACCCTGTCCCGAGATCGGGACAGGGCAAACACCGGCGTGACGCCGGGAACACGACCGACAAAGTCCTGTATGCATCCATGCCTGCCGGATGAGACCGGAAGATTTCATGAATTCATACAGATAAGCTTGCAGATGTGCGCTATGCTATTTGCCGCCTTGCCGACCTCACGGGATCGAATTAAAGGCTCCTTGGATTTGATCCATTATACCATCATTCGCATTCAAAGAAAAGAGGCGTTTGCATTTTTCTTTATATATTGACATTTATGGCGCAGCGATCTATATTGATTGCATCAACCCAAGGAGGCTTTCAGTATGAACCACGCTCAAAAGGCCCGCGATCTCTTTCTGTGTGGCTGCTCCTGCTCGCAGGCTGTCTTCGCCGCTTTTGCCGATGATTTCGGCATGGATCAGGATACCGCTTTGAAGCTCGCTTCCTCCTTTGGCGGCGGGATAGGCGGCATGCGCGAGACCTGCGGCGCGGTTTCCGGCATGCTGATGGTCGCAGGTCTCAAGTGGGGCTACAGCGAGGTCGGCGATCTGGATATCAAAACGGCGCATTACGCCCGCGTGCGCAGCCTGATTGAGGGATTCAAAGCGAAACACAGCACCATCGTCTGCCGGGAACTGCTTGCGCATCTGGGTGAGCTGAAAAAGGATCCTTCTGCACGAACAGCCGAGTATTACAAGGTACGCCCCTGCGTGCTGTTTGTGGAAACGGCTGCTCGGCTGCTGGATGAGATGGATGCGCAGGAAGCCAAGTGATAACGAGGCCTTCGGCAAACTTGAATTTGACAAGGATGTGATTTTTGTGAAATTGGAAAATGCAGAATTGAAACATATCGAAAGAATCGTGGCGATATCAAAGGCTGCGTTTGATAGCGATATTGATGTTGGTGCTTCCGAACCAGGGGGACCTCCTGATTATGATTCCATTACATGGCACATTCAGATGAAAAATGAAGGACATTTGCTACAGGCAGTCATGGATGATGAAATCGTTGGTGGCGCAATTCTATTTGTGGACAAAGACGGTGAAACATTGTACATTGGTAGAATATTTATAGACCCAGCCCACTATCGGAAGGGATATGGCCTTTCATTGATGAAAATGGTGGAGGCCTACTATTCTGGTATCAAGAAAATCAAACTTGATACACCGCTTTGGAATGTAAGAACAAATGCTTTTTATACAAAGCTGGGTTATTGTGAAGTGAAACGGGATGAGGAGTTTGCTTACTATCAAAAAGAATTAGATTGACAAATTCCAATTTGCTACTCCATCCATATGATGACTTGAACATCCAAACAATCAACAAGAATCTCCCGGACAAGCCATCCGGGAGATTCTTGTTTTATGCAGTTTATCGGGCCAGATAAGCCTTGAGCGCCTCCATCGTCTTCCCGCCGTCGGCAAGGCCGATGTTGTATACGCGCTCAAGCTCAGCCGGATCCTTTTCCAGACGCTTGATATTGAGCGCCTGCTCGGGACGGATGACGAATATCTTCCCTTCCTTTTCCAGCTGCGCGACGTCGTCCGCCTGCGCGTTGTAGCGCGCATGGCGCTCCTCCAGCGTTTTGCACAGATTGGGATACCGATGGTAGAACGCATGGATCATCGCCTTATTCATGGGCTTTTTGCGGTAATCCGCCGGCTGGGTCAGCACGACGATCAGCTTGTCAAAGCCCATTTTGAGCGCCTGACGCACGGGGATGCTGTCCGCGACGCCGCCGTCCAGATAATTCTTACCACCAATCGGCACGAATTTTGAGCAGAAGGGCATCGACGCGCTCGCGCGCATCATCTCGATATCGGCAAGCAGATGGTGCATCTGCATGTACTCTGCCTCGCCCGTTTCCACGTTCGTGACGACGACCCAGTATTCGCCGCCGTGCCTTTCGAAGGCTTCCTCGTCAAAAATGTCGTACTTGGTAGGGATAACGTAATAGGCAAATTCCTTGTTGACGATGTCGCCCGTGGTGATCAGCGAGCGGATGGATATATTGCGCGGATCACCTGCAAAGCGCTGATTATAGCGCAGGACCCTGCCGCGCTGCCCGGAAAAGAGATTGCAGCCAAAGCACGCACCGGCGGAAACGCCGAGGATCGCGTCCACATGCACGTCATGATCCAGAAAGCTGTCGATCACACCCGCAGTATACATGCCGCGCATCGCGCCGCCCTCGAGCACAAGACCAACCTTCATCGATTCGTCACTCCCATATTCAAGCAAAATACTGTCTGATATTATATCACAATTACGTTCAATCGCTCATTGACTGGCAAAATATAATCGAAATAATAAAAGCGCCGGGACAAACCCGACGCTGTTTTTGCTTTAAAGCGTAGAATGCTCGGGGCAGAAAAGTCCCACGGCACATACGATACAATGCTTAATGCTGCTGCCTTCCGGCCCTGACATGGTTCACACCCTCGCATTGCATGAGTTCCATCCGTCATCACACTCTACTCGGACTATTCTACACGATTCCGCCTTAAAAAGCAAGACCCAAATTCTCTTACACGCGGCTCATTCTGTCGATCAGGCGCTCCATGATCTTGGCCGCCAGATGCAGCATATCTTCCTTATTCAGCGTCCTGTCGCGCAGCTGCAGCGTCACCGGCACGGATGCATTGAGCGTGAGCCGCTTGTCAAAGCCCTGCAGGGCCTTAAATAGCTTCTCGCCGTCCACCTGCGCCTGATTGCTGAAGCGCATGTCCATGCGCCCGTCCGCCTGCATGACGCGGTCGATGCCCAGGCTCATGCACAGCGCCTTGAGATAGGCGACTGCCACGAGGTTCGCCACGCACTGCGGCTCGTCGCCGAAGCGGTCGATGAGCTCGTCCTCGATGTCGTCGCGCTGCTCCGCCGTGCGGATGGAGGCGATGCGCTTGTAGACCTCCAGGCGCTGCCTGTCGCCAGTGACATAATCCGCCGGCAGATACGCATTGACGTGCACATCCATGCGGGTCTCGATGTCGCGATTCTTGACCGGTTCCTGTCCCTGCGCCTCGAGCACCGCTTCCTCCAGCAGCTTGCAGTAGAGATCATAGCCGATATTCGCCAGATGACCGCTCTGCTGCGGGCCGAGCAGATTGCCCGCGCCGCGCAGCTCCAGATCGCGCATGGCGATGCGGAAGCCGGAGCCGAACTCCGTGAACTCGCGGATGGCGTCCAGACGCTTTTGGGCAGTTTCGCTGAGCACCTTGCCCGGACGGACTGTGAAGTACGCATAGGCCAGACGATTGCTGCGGCCCACGCGGCCGCGCGTCTGATAGAGCTGGGAGAGGCCGAAGTGATCGGCGTCGTAGATGATCAGCGTGTTCGCCAGCGGAATATCCAGGCCGGACTCGATGATCGTCGTGCACAGCAGCACATCGAACTTCTGCTGGCTGAAGTCCATCATCACGTCCTCGAGGACGCTTTCCTTCATCTGGCCGTGCGCGATGGCGATGCGCGCCTCCGGCACCAGGCGCTGCAGCTGCCTGTGGCACTGCTCGATGGAGCCCACGCGGTTATACAGGAAGAACACCTGACCGCCTCGGCCGATCTCGCGCAGGATCGCGTCGCGGATGACGCTGTCCTGATACTCCATGACATAGGTCTGCACGGGATAGCGCGCCTGCGGCGGGGTTTCCAGCAGGCTCATGTCGCGGATGCCGACCATGGACATATGCAGCGTGCGCGGGATGGGCGTGGCCGACATGGTCAGCACGTCCACCGATTTTTTCATGTTCTTGATCGTCTCTTTGTGGCCCACGCCAAAGCGCTGCTCCTCATCGACGATGAGCAGACCCAGATCCTTGAACTTCACGTCCTTGCCCAGCAGCTTATGCGTGCCCACGACGATGTCGATCTCGCCTTCCTTGAGGCGGCGCATCGTCTCCTTCTGCTCCTTGGGCGTGGAGAAGCGGCTGAGCACATCCGCCTCGACCGGAAAGCCCTCAAAGCGGCGCATGAGCGTATTGTAGTGCTGCTGGGCGAGGATGGTCGTCGGGGCGAGAATTGCCACCTGCTTGCCATCCATGACCGCCTTGAATGCGGCGCGCAGCGCGACCTCGGTCTTGCCGTAGCCGACGTCGCCGCACAGCAGGCGGTCCATGGGTTCTGCTCGCTCCATGTCGCGCTTGATTTCGTCCGTCGCCTGCAGCTGGTCGGGCGTTTCCTCATAGGGGAAATTCTCCTCGAATTCCTGCTGCCAGAGCGTGTCCTTGCCATAGGCATGGCCCTGATTCTTCTGCCTCTGGGCATAGAGCTGCACCAGATCGAACGCCAGCTCCTTGAGGCTCTCGCGGACCTTGCTCTTCTGCTTGTCCCAATCCTTGCCGCCCAGGCGCGAGAGCTTGGGCGCAGCGCCCTCGCCGCCGCCGATATACTTCTGGATGCGATCCAGATGATCCGCCGGGATATACAGCTTGTCGCTGCCCAGATACTGCACCAGCAGATAATCGCGCGAGGCGCCCTCGCTGGTCAGGCGCTTGGTGCCCTGATAGATGCCGATGCCGTGCGTCTCATGCACGACGTAATCGCCGACATTGAGATCGGTGAAGGACGCGATCTTGCTGCCCTTTTTCTCCTTGGCTTTTTTGGCCTTGCCCTTTGCGCCGTATACGTCGCCCTCCACGAGCACAGCCATCCGGATTTCCGGATACTGGAAGCCGCCGGAGAGCATCAGCGGATAGATGCGGCACTCGCCGGAAAGCGGCGCTTTTGCGCCCAGCTCGTCAAAGCGGGTATCGATGCCCTCGTCCTCAAACGACTGGCGCATGCGCTCGCCGCGCGCGCTGCCGCCGGAAAGCACCATCACGCGCCAGCCCGAGGCAAGCCAGCGGCTGACGTCGCTGCACAGATCCTTTGTGCGTCCGCCGTAGCCGCCCGCGCCCATGCCGCCCATCTGGGCAAGGAGCGTCGGGCGCAGTTCCTTCACAGGCCGCAGGATCGTCGTCATGGCGAGCATGGTATGCGCGTGCATCAGCTCAAGCGCCGTCTCGCGCGTGAGCATCAATTCTTCCTGATCCGGCACGGCCTCGCCGCGCTCGATAGCGCTTGCAAACGCCTGATGGAACTCGCCGCTGCGGCTGTCCATGCGGCCAAAGAGCGCCTCCGGCTCGTCGAGCACGATGATCGGACGGGTCATGTAATCGCAGACCGCCTCGGTATTCTCGTAGAGCAAATGGATGTATTTTTCCAGCAGGCGGCTGCTCACCCCGCGCTCAAGCTGAAGGAGCGCATTCTCGACATTCTCCTGAAAGCGCTCCATCGTGCGGCTTTCTCGGGTGAACGCCGCAGGCACGTAGGCCTCTCCATCCTCCAGCGGCAGATCCGCCAACGTCGCCTCCGGATCAGAATCCTTCGCCGCATTCATCGCACGGGTCTGGCGGCGCAGCGCCTTGCGGATGCGCTCGGCAAAGGCCTGCGCGCCTTCTGCTGGCACAGGTGCTTCGCTCGCCGGGGGAATAACGGCCTCGGTCATGTTGTGCTGGGAGCGCTGGTTCATCACGTCAAACTGACGGATGGAATCGACCTCATCGTCGAAAAACTCCACGCGCACGGCGCTCGTGCTGTCGGCGGGATAAATATCCACAATGCCGCCGCGCAGGGAAAACTGTCCCCTGCCCTCGACCATGTATTCGCGCGAATAGCCCGCGGCAAGCAGGCGCTCGATCAGCTCATCCGTGGGCAGCACGTCGCCCACGCGGATGCGGATGGTATGCCCGGCAAACACGCTGCGCGGCATCACGCGATGCAGCAGCGAATCCGCCGAGCAGACGACGGCGCGCGTCTGGCCGGTAATCAGCCTTTGCAGCGTCTCGATTCGCCGGCAGGCAACCTCGCGGCTGGCAGCGACCTCCTGATAGAACGTAATCTCGCGCGCAGGGAACAGGCTGACGCTCGCGCCCAGCAGCGCAGAAAGATCCTCCATCGCCGCCGCAGCCGCGCGCTCGCTCTCGCACAGATAGAGTAGCGGCCTGCCGGTATGCTGCGCCAGCGTGCAGGCCAGATGCACCTTCTGCGCGCCGGCAAGGCCCGAGGCGGCGATCACCGCGCCGGGCTTCTTTACCTCGGAGATGATCTGCTGATACTGCGGATGCTCCTGCATCAGATCAAATAAAAAGTGGGTTTGCATGACTTATACCTCTCAGTCACGGCATTCGCCGTGCCAGCTCCCCTTTCAGGGGAGCCTTAGCTGCGCAAATAAGCCTCCCCTGAAAGGGGAGGTGCCTCCACAGGAGGCGGAGGGGTTACTTCTTGGGCGCGTTCGCCGTGCGCATGGCGCTGTCCCAGCCGTTTTTGATCCAGTCAATCACGGTATCGGCCGCCAGCAGGAACGCATCGAACTGCACCTTGCGATCCTCCTCGGTCGCATAATGGGAGAGTACCCAGTTGGCCAGCTCCCAGCCCTCCGGCTTCTTGCCCACGCCCACGCGCAGGCGCGGGAAATCCTGACGGCCCAGGAGCCCAATGATCGAGCGCATACCGTTGTGCGTGCCTGCGCTGCCGTCCTTGCGCAGGCGCAGCTTGCCCAGCGGCAGATCGATGTCATCAAAGATGACCAGCACATTCTCCATCGGCGCCTTGTACCAGGAGACCAGCTCCGTAACGCACTGGCCGGAGAGATTCATGTATGTCTGCGGCTTGACGAGGATCACCTTCTCCCCGCCGACAAAGCCCTCGCCGATCAGGCCATGCATCGCGTTTTTGGAAAGCGTGATGCCCAGCTTCTCGCTGAGCACGTCGATCACGTCAAAGCCGACGTTGTGGCGCGTCCTGTGATATTCTTTGCCCGGATTGCCCAGGCCGATGATGATATGCATATGCGTTTCCCTCTTTCAAGTTTCCAGTTCAAATTCTCTGTAAACGCCATAGGCGGGAACGCCGCCAAGGGGCGCTCCCGCTGAATATGGTGGAATGTTCGGTTTTTCGTAAATCAGAAAGAGATTACAGCCTTGCCTTCTCGGCCGCCTGCGCAAGCCAATTCGCCGGGCGGATGATCGCCGTGCCGGTCGCCTCGTCCGTGCCGTCGATGACCAGCAGGGATTTGACGCCGTCGATGCGCTTCTTCGCCGGTTCGCTCGTGGCGGCGAGCACGCAAACGCCCACCACCGTCACCGAGAATTCGCGCATCATATCGACCATGCCGCGGGCAGTGCCGCCGGCGCGCATGAAATCATCCACGATCAGCGCGCGCTGGCCTTCCTTGACCGCGCGGCGGGACAGGCTCATCGTCTCCACGCGGCCGCCGGAGCCGGAGAGATAATTGATATTGACCGCCGGACCCTCATAGACCTTGGAATCCCTGCGCACGATGACCATCGGCACGCCCAGCGCACGCGCAGTCATCATCGCCACCGGAATGCCCTTGGTCTCCATGGTGAGCACGATGTCTGGCTCGGTGCGGTAGAAATGGGACGCGATGATCGTGCCCATGCGCTCGACGATCTCCGGCTGGGCGAGGATGTCCGCCATATACAGGAAGCCGCCGGGCAGCACGCGGCCGGGTACGGTCAGCTTCTGCGCCAGATCCTTGACCGCGCTGTAAGCATCCTCCGGCGAGAGCATCGGACGATAGCGCACGCCGCCGGCAGCGCCGGTGACGGTGTCGACCTGGCCGAGCTTGAACTGGGCAAACACGCCGCGCAGGATGTCGATGTCCTCGCTGAGCGTCGACTTCGCAGCGCCGAACATCTCGCAGAATGTGCCGAGGGTAAAGATTCTATTCGGGGATTCCACCAGAATTCTGGCCATGGCGGCCAGACGTTCATTGCGGCGGATGCGGTCCATGTCAAGTCCTCCAATCCTATCGTACGCCAGTATTTTGCGGCTCAAAAGCCCATACAAATATCCGAATGTTCGGATTTACGACTTATTATAATTCATGGTTTTTGATTCGTCCAGCCCCTTTTTGCGTTATTTACGCTTTTCATGAGAATTTCGGTTGATTGCTCATCGATCTTTGGCGTATAATGGGAAGACCAAGGATTACGGCGCAGCTGTGTCTGCGCACGAAGGAGGCAATTATGCCGCATATCAAGGATTACAAAGGCAAGCGCGCGCACATGATCGGCATCGGCGGCAGCTCCATGAGCGGCCTGGCCGGTATGCTTCAAAAAGCCGGCGTCATCGTCACCGGCTCCGACGGCACCGCTTCCTATATGACCAAGATGCTGGAAAATCAGGGCATCGAGGTGCATATCGGCCATCATGCCGAAAACGTTCACGGCGCGGACCTGGTCATCTATTCCGCTGCCATCAGCGCCGAAAATCCCGAGCGCGCCGAGGCCGCAAAGCTGGGCATCCCCCAGATGGAGCGCGCGACGCTGCTGGGCCAGCTGATGGAGGGCTACAGGCATGCCATCAACGTCTGCGGCACGCACGGCAAGACGAGCACCACGTCCATGATCGCCGAGGCGCTGCTGGACGCCGGGCTTGATCCCACGGTGCACATCGGCGGCCAGCTGGATTACATCGGCGGCAGCACGCGCGTGGGCAGCCACGAGACGTTCGTCGTGGAGGCGTGCGAATTCAATGCGAGCTTCCTGCAGTTCCATCCGACCGTCGCAGTCGTCACCAACATCGAGGAGGATCACCTCGACTTCTACAAAGATCTGGACGACATCTGCCATGCGTTCGACCGCTTCTTTGCCCTGCTGCCCGAAGACGGCGTATGCATCGGCAACGGCGACGATCCGTGCGTGGTCAGGGCGCTTGAGCGCTGCAAGGTCAGGACCATCACCTACGGCATGGGCGCAAGGAACCAGTGGCAGCCGCTTAACCTGATTTGCGACGAGACCGGCTGCGCGGGCTTTGACTTTGCCTTTGAAGGCGAGATTAAAGCGCATGTACAGCTGCATGTTCCGGGCGAGTTCAACGTGATGCATGCCCTGGCGACGATGGCCGCCTGCGTGCATGTGGGCGCTGATGCGGCGGTTGTCGCCAAGTCCCTGGAGGGCTTCGCCGCGCCGCACCGCCGCTTCGAGCTGACCGGCACGGTCTGCGGCGTGCGCCTGTATACCGACTACGGCCACAACCCCGCCGAGATGCACAGCGCGCTGGAAAACGCGGCGCATCAGCCGCACAAGCGCCTGTTTGCCGTGATGCAGCCGCACACGTATTCCCGCGTAAAGACGCTGTTCAAGGACTACATCCACTGCTGCGATCTGGCGGACGAGATCCTGATCACCGACATCTTCGCCGCGCGCGAAAAGGATCCCGGCGACATTCACGCCACGATGCTGGTGGATGCAATGAAGGCCGAGGGCCTGCCCGTCCACTACACGCCGACATTCAATGACGCAGAAAAGTACCTTCGCGAGCACTGGCAGCCGGGCGATCTGGTGATCACCATGAGCTGCGGCGACATCCATCTGCTGAATGCGCAGATCCAGCAGCACGGGGATAACTACAAGGCCTAACGATTCTATTTACCGGCTTTGCGCCACAGGGCGCAAGGCCGGTTTTCTTGTGCAAACAAAAAAGGCTCCGGATATCCGGAGTCTCTTTTATGCTGTTATGATTGCTCACGAACTCAAGGCTTTCTTTAATACACCTTCGGCTGATATCGGATCTCATTGACGGAATATACGGTCACAAATGCTTTGGGATCCACTTTGCGGACATAATCCATCAGCGCCTTATACTCCTGTTTATCCACGATCGTGATGATCTCCTTGCGAACGACATTCTCATAAGCACCGATGGTATGATTCAGACTGGCGCCGCTGTGCAGTTCAAAGAGAATATACTGCACAATTTCCTCTACCTTGGGCGAAATGATACACACCCTGCGCTTGATGTTGAAACCGAAAATGAAGTGATCCACCACCATGCCGCCGAAATACGTACCCAATACGCTCAGAACGACCGTCTTGGAATCGTAGCACAGCGCCGAGGCCAGCGCCACCAGCATGCCAGAGAGCGACATCGCCCGTCCCAGTTCCATCCGCAGATACTTATTCATGATCTTGGCGACAATATCCAGACCGCCCGACGACGCATTATAGGTGAACAGCACGGAAAGACCCATGCCCACCACAAGTGTATAGCACAGTACGTCCAGGATCGGGTCCTGCGTGATGGACTGGAAATTCGGAAACAGCTGCTCAAATACTGCCATGTATGCCGGCATCAGAATCGCGCAGTACACCGTCTTCGCGCCAAACTCGGAACCGATCAGGAAAAAACCGATGACCAGCAGCACGATATTCAGTATCAGGGTAATGGCGGAGACGGGAAGCGGAACAAAGTTGCTGATGATCATGGCCAGCGCTGCGCCGCTGCCGATAGAGACATGGCTGGGCAGCATGAAAAAATATACCGCAGCGGCTACGATGAGGGTACCAAAGGAAATCGTCAGGATTTCCTTGATTGCCTTCTTGGCTTTCATTGGTTGTTCTCCCTTCCTGCATCAAAAGTTATCTCTAGGATCGCGGCCTTGCTTCGGCCTTGTTGATACATACACAGCATGGAATAAACAAAAGAAATCCGGACGAAGAATCATCCGGATTTGGTGCGGGAAACAGGACTTTTTTCTTGCGGCCTCGGCGGCCGCTTCGGTCAGCTCGGCTCTGAGGCCCCACTGGGGCCTCATTCACTTCCTCGCTATTCAAGTCCTGATTGCCCTTAAATCGGAATCAAAAAACAGCCATCATTGGGATGGCTGTCTTTTGACTGGTGCGGGAAACAGGACTTGAACCTGCATGAAATTGCTTTCACTAGAACCTGAATCTAGCGCGTCTGCCAATTCCGCCATTCCCGCAGAAAATGGTGGGCAGGGATGGATTCGAACCATCGAAGTCGGTGACGGCAGATTTACAGTCTGCTCCCTTTGGCCACTCGGGAACCTACCCATATGAAGTTGGAGCTGGCGAAGGGAATCGAACCCCCAACC
>SVGO01000037.1 GCA_015056305.1 Clostridiales bacterium
AGCGGGCGCAACCGTTGCTTTGCGCGCAACGCTTCGTTCTCTTTGGCGCTTCGCGCACAGGAACGTTGGGCTGCCGCCCAAACCTGCCTGGGGATTTCATCCCCAGACCCCTTCTTCGCTTCGCGCCTATCTAAGAGGCTTAGTGAACTAAATATCCATTTTGCGTAATAAACCGGAAGACAGGATTTCCTATCTGTCTTCCGGTTTTGCTTTATGGCTTTTATTCCGTCAGGCTCGCGCTATGCGCAAGACCCGCATACACGCCGCCGAGGGCGACGAGCTCTCTATGCGTGCCGCGCTCGAGAATGCCGTGCTCGCCGATGACGATGATCTCGTCGGCGTTCTTGATGGTGGAAAGCCTGTGCGCAATGACCAGCGTCGTGCGGCCCTTGGCCAGACGATCAAACGCTGCCTGAATCCTGCGCTCGGTGACGGTGTCCAGCGCGCTGGTCGCCTCGTCGAGGATCAGCACGCGCGGATTCTTGAGGAAGATGCGCGCGATGGACACACGCTGCTTCTGGCCGCCGGAGAGCATGATGCCGCGCTCGCCGACAAGCGTATCGTATCCGTTGGGCATACGCATGATGTCGTCGTGGATCTCGGCCTGCTTCGCCGCCTCGATCACCTCGTCCATCGTGGCATCCGGCCTGCCGTAGCGGATATTGTCCAGGATCGTGCCGGCGAAGAGGAAGACGTCCTGCTGGACGATGCCGATGCTGCCGCGCAGGTCCGCGAGCTTCACATCGCGCACATCCTGTCCGTCGATGGTGACAGAACCCTTTGTTACCTCATAGAAGCGCGGAATCAGCTGGCAGAGCGTGGACTTGCCGCCGCCGCTGGGGCCGACGAGCGCAAGCATCTCGCCCGGACGGATGTGCAGATTCACGTTTTCCAGAACGTACTCCTTCTCCTTGTCATAAGTGAAGGTCACGTCCCTGAACTCGATCTCGCCCTGCACGTTTTCAAGCGGCTTCGCATTCGGGCTGTCGACGATGTCCGGCTCCTCGTGCATGATCGCGCGGAAGCGCTGGAAGCCCGCCATGCCCTGCGTGAACTGCTCGGTGAACTGCGTCAGCTTGCGGATCGGGCTCTGCACGCTGGCGACATACATGTTGAACGTCACCAGCGTCGCGATGTCCATCTGCTCTTTCATGATCAGATAGCTGCCCGCACAGATGACGGACAGGCTCATCAGGTTCATGAGCAGCTCCGTGCCGGAATGGAAATCCGCCATGACCTTGTAATAGCCGCTGCGCGCAGCGACGTAGCGGTCCGTGCATTCGGTAAATTTGGCAATCTCCTCGCGCTCGTTGCCGAAAGCCTTCGCCACGCGGATGCCGGAGATGGAGCTCTCGATCTCGGCATTGATGCCCGCCGTGCGCTGCTTCACCTCGCGGGAGACGCGCATCATGCGCCGGCGGCGCATGGCGACAAAGATGACGATCAGCGGAACGGACACCATGAGCACGAGCGCCAGCTTCACCTGAATATTCCACAGGACGATAAACGCGCCGGTGAGCGTGACAAAGGAGATGAACAGATCCTCCGGGCCATGGTGCGCCAGCTCCGTGATCTCAAACAGGTCCGTCGTCACGCGGGACATGAGCAGACCCGTGCGGTTCTTGTCGTAGAAGCTGAAGCCCAGTTTCTGCATGTGCGCAAAGATATCCGCGCGCATGTCGGCCTCGATATGCACGCCCATGACGTGGCCCAGATAGGTGACCAGCCACTGCGCCGCCGTGCGGATGAGGAACATGACGAGCATCAGCGCCGCCATGAGCACGAACGTGCGCATGAGCTGATTGGGAATATAATCATAGAGCACCCTGCGGGTGAACACCGGGAAAAGAATATCGACCAGCGAAATCACCAGCGCGCAGCACATGTCCAGCGTGAACATGCCAAGATGCGGCTTGTAATAGCCGGCGAACTCACGGATAGCGCCCCGCTTGGGCGCAGCCTTTTCCTCAAAGGCAGGTTTAGTCTGTGCCATGCGTTCTCCTTGTCATTGCAATCGTTATTATCAATTCCGAAAAGCAGCCGGCAAACGCCGGCTGGTTATTTTTGCATTAAACGACAGGCTTGATCCACCTGTCCGAGAGGAAGTGCCGTCCGTAGACGATGACCTTGAGGATATCCTCGACGCAGTACATGATCGCATACGTCACCGGCACGCTCGCATGCAGCACGAGGCCGGCGACCGCCGTGACCGGGATGCCGATGAGATACGCGGAGATCAGGTCCACGATCAGGCCGTACTTCGTATCGCCGCCCGCGCGGAACGTGCCCACCACGAGCATCAGCGGAATGTTTCGGATCGCCATCTCTGCGCCGTAGATCATCATGACAGCCATGGAATCCGCGCGTACCACGTCGGATACGCCAAAGAGCGACATGATCGGCCCCTTGAGGAAGAACAGCGAACCGCCGATCACCACGGAAAGCGCAGTCGTCACCGCGATATGATAGCGCGCGCAGGCCTTGGCATGGTCGTACTTGCCCTGACCGACATAGCTGCCGATCATGACCGCGCAGGCGGAGCACATGCCGTGTATGGCAACGCAGGTCAGATCCTCAATGGACTTGACCACGGTGATGGACGCATACGCCTCCGTGCTCATGTGGCCGAAGATCGCGCTGTAGATCAGGATGCTCAGCGCCCAGATGGTCTCATTGAACATCGCAGGCGCGCCGACGCGCACATAGTCGCGCACAAAGCTGCGGCTGATATCCAGCATTTCTCTTAGCGGCGCGCGCAGCATCGTGCCACGGGAAAGCGCCAAACCGTAGATAACCACGGCATTGACCACGGCGGCGATCGCCGAGGCCAGCGCCGCGCCCGCCACGCCCATCGCCGGGAAGCCGCACAAACCGAAGATCAAAAGCGCGTTGAGCACGATGTTGGTGACCACCGAACAGGCCGCGCCGACAAAGGGAATGACCACGCGCTGCGTGCTCTGCAAAAGCGTGGACGCCGACTTGCCCATCGCCTGGAAGGGATAGCTGAGCGCGATGATGCGCAGATAGACCGTCGCCGCTTCAATGGCCTGCGGATCCTTGGTGAACATGCCCACGACCGTCTCGGGAATCAGCAGCGCGCAGGCCATAAAGACCAGCGCAGAGGCGAGCGAGAGGATGCTCATCAGGCCGTATGTGCGGTGGATGCCCTTGTGATCGCCCGCGCCGAAATACTGCGCGATGAAGACCGCCGCGCCGCTCGTGCAGCCAAAGAGAACGATATTGAGAAACCACGACCACTTGCCCGCCATGCCCACCGCCGCCAGCGGCAGATCGCCCAGAGAGCCGACCATCACGGTATCGATGAGCATGAAGGACGAAAACAGCAGATTCTGCAGCGTGAGCGGAATGGCGATGGAAAGCATCGTCCGCGTAAAGCTATAATTCTTATTCTTCATATTGCGTTTTCCAGTAATTTGCAGGAAGCATGAAGGGGAGCATCCCCTTCATATGAAATCCGCAGGACCGGCTTTGCCGGTTCGAGGAGCGGCTGCAATGCCGCTTCCGATATCCTTTTCCGGCCGTCATCCGCAGGATGACAGGAAAAGGATGTGAACCCGCGAAAATGAAAGCATTTTCGCGGAAGACTTTACGTCGCCAGCACCTGGAAAACCGGGCTGTGCTCGGTGATGAACGGGCCGTCCTGAATGAAGAAGAGCATGCCCGTGGCCGGAGCCTTGAGCACTTCCTTCACCGCGCCGTCAAGCGGGCTGATGATGAAGGCCAGCTGCTCGCCGCGGCGCACATGCGCGCCCGCGTGCTTGACGCGGCGCAAAAGGCCCGCCGTCTTGGAAGAGATGGAAAGGATATCCTCATTGGTAATGACGGTCGATTTCTGGCCCGGCGTCTGCTCGCTGCGGATGACGCCGCGTCCATTGAGGAAGCGGATGATCGCGCGCAGCGTCTGATCGGCTGCATTTTCGTCGATCTCCTGCGTCTTACCGGCGTAGAGCGAATAGGCCTGTGTGCCGGCGAGCTGCCAGCAGTAATTGAGCGTCGTCTGATCGGAGATGCGCGGCGTACGCACATAGACATAGGGCAGGCCGAACTCGCAGCCCAGCTCCGGATTCTGGCGTCCGGTTTCCATCATGCGCACATGCGGAATGAACGATCCCTGCTGATAGAAGCTGGTGAGCTGCACGCCGTATTTGTATGCCTTCAGCTTTTCAAAGAGCGCGCCCGCGATCTGCTCGGTCGTGGAGCCCTCCATATTGCCGGGGAAGCAGCGGTTGATGTCCGTATTCTCCGGCGCCCAGAGGCGCGTGCCCGCATTCATGGACAGGCCGACCGCCGTGGGCACGACCATCACGCTCTTGCCGGGCATGATGCCGCCGTCGCGCTCGACCTCGCGCAAAAACGCCACCAGGCGCGCGCAGACGTAGAGCTGCTGCACCTCGTCGCCGCGCAGCGCGCCGAGCACCACGCAGCTCTTCTCGCCCTTGCCGAAGCGATAGCCCATGATGTTCATGTCGTCGCGGAAATACGACGGCACGGTAAAGATCACGTCCTTTTTCATGCGCGCTCCTTTCTGCACAGGCGTGCAATCAGCGTGCCGGGATAAACGGCGCTGTAGCGGCGCTGGGTGAAGACCAGACCATCCTCGGGCGCGACGACGGTTTCCACCGGTTCGCCCTTGAGCGCGTTAAAGATCGTGCCCAGCACATCGCCCGCCTTGACGACGCTTCCATTCACCTCGCGGGGCACATACATGCCCGGGCGCGTGCAGGTCACGCGGCAGACGTCCTTGTCGTCCCACATGCAGGGAATGCTCTCCTTCGCCGGGGCGGCCTTCACGTCGCCCGTCCACATGCCCATTTCGCTCAGCTTGCAGAAGATGCCGTCGACCACCTGATCGACCACCATCTGCGAGCGCAGACGGCGCTCGTCCACCATCAGCACAACGGCCGGCGTGTTTTCCAGCGTCAGCGCGCCGGTGAGCGTCGCGTTATAGGGCGCCTTATCCGGCAGCACCCAGATCACCTCCGGGCACAGCGCAGCCGAGCCCGGGATCATCTTCGCAGCATCCCGCTCGTGCAGGCGCACGCCGTAGAGCTCGCTGGTGATCTGCGAGCTGGTGTGGATATCCAGCACCAGATCCGCGCCCTTCATATCCTGCAGCACGGCATAGCAGATGCCCTCCAGCGCGGTGCCGCCCTGCATGCCGGGAAACGCACGGTTCATGTCCAGCTTCGTTGCTGTGGGCACCATGCGCTCGCCGATGTCCAGACCGATGGCATTGAGCATCGGATAGATGTCGATCGTGCCATGCAGATGCTGCGGCTGCGCCTTGATGCGCTGCGCCACGTCGTATACGATCAGCTGACCCATTCTCTCGTCGCCATGGATGCCTGTCGCCAGACAAACGCGCGCAGTCGCCCCGTCATCGGAGCGATAGCGGCAGCGGGAGACGGTCCACGTTTCGCCAATGGGCATTTTTACGGACGCCACATCCGTCATTTCCCCCAGGATCGCCATGCAAATCCCTCACTTTCAAAAAGGGAAGATGCAGTTCTTCCCTGATTATTCATACAAATCCTATCACAATTGCGGCCATTTTGCAAGAGAAACGCATGAATTCAAATGACTTTGCCCAAATTTGACCCAAATCCGAATTCTTCTTTTCAGAAAAGCCATGATATGCTAAACTGTATACGGTAGGGTTTGCCCTCTTTTGCCGGGCAAGCCTGCATGCAAAGCAACCATCTGACAAGCCGCCATTGCAAAAAGGAGACTCAAGCATGAAGATCGGCCTGTTTTCCGATACGTTTTATCCCGAGATCAACGGCGTGGCCACGTCCATCCTCTCGCTGCATCGCGAATTGACCAACCGCGGCCATGAGGTGCATGTCTTCGCGCCCAAGTGCCGCGGCTGGGAGGACAACCAGCAGGACACGTTCCACTATATCGCCTCTGCCCCGTTCCTTGTGCTCAAGGACCGCAACTTCGCCTTCCCCGGCCCGATCACCAACTGGGAGGCGACCAAGCTCGATTTTGACATCGTGCACACCAACAGCGAATTCGTGATGGGCTATTTCGGCAAGCACGTCGCCAAATCCAACGACAGCGTGCTGATTCACACCTATCACACCATCTGGGAGGAATACACCTACTACATCACCCACGGCGTCGCGGACGAGGCTGCCCGCAAGGTCGCCAGGAAGTATTCTCAGTGGTGGTGCAATCGGTTTGACCGCATCGTGTGTCCGACGGGCAAGACGCTGGGCCTGCTCTACGACTACGGCGTGCGCGCGCCGATGGACATCATTCCCAGCGGCATGGACATCTCGCGCTTTAAGCCCGAGCGCCACGACGCGCTGGAGCGCACGGCGATCCGCAACGAATGCGGCGTTAAGCCCGGGGAGCGCGTGCTGCTCAACATCGGCCGCATCTCCAAGGAAAAGAACATCGAGCAGATCATGCGCGTATTCCCCCGCCTGCTGGAACGCCATCCGGACGTGCGCTTTGTGATCGTGGGCGAAGGCCCGATGCGCGAAGCGCTGACCAGAATGGCGCGCGAGCTGGGCGTCAGCGATCACGTTACATTCACCGGCCCGAAGCCGTGGGAGAAGATCGACCAGTATTACGCGATGGGCGACGTATTCGTGAGCGCCAGCCGCTCGGAAACGCAGGGCCTGACCTACATCGAAGCAATGGCCTCGGGCCTGTGCGTGTGCGCGGTGAACGACGCCTGCCTGGACGGCGTGATTCACGACGGCGTGAGCGGCATTCTGACCGGAGAGGACGACGAGGCGCTGCTTGAGGGCCTGCTGCGCGCGTTCTCGGACGAGGGCCGGGAAATCGCCGCCCATGCAGCCGAGCATGCCGCGCCGTTCGGCACGGAGGCGTTCGCCGTCAGGATGGAGCAGTGCTACGAGAAGGCGATTGCGGAAGCGAAGAAGTAAGAACGTTAGGGCTGCCGCCCTAAAACCTGCTTGGGGATTTCATCCCCAAACCCCTTCTCCGCTTCGCGGCGGCTTTAAGACATGTTATGAAAAACGGGCATTCGGAATATTCCGAATGCCCGTTTCATTTATTCTCTTGATTTCCGGGTCAGCTTTGCGCGTTCTTCCCTCAGTCTTCGCAGAATGATTTCCCTCGCCCGGGTCGCCTGCTCCTTCGTCGCGGGCTCCACGCCCTCCAGCGGATAGGGGATGCCGAGGCTTTCGTACTTGGACTGGCCCATCGTGTGATAGGGCAGCACGTCCAGCGCCTTGAGATTGCGCAGACCGCCGATGAAGCTGCCCAGCCGCTCAAGCGCGCCCTCGTCGTCGGTGATCCCCGGCACGAGCACATGGCGCACCCACAGCGGCACGTTTCTGCTCTCCAGATACTTCGCAAAAGCGAGCACGCCGCTGTTGGGCTGGCCCGTCAGCTCCCTGTGCGCCAGATCGTCGATGTGCTTGATATCCAGCATCACCAGATCGGTCAGCGCCATGAGCCGCTCCAGCTTTTCGTTGTACGCCGATTCCCCCTCGCGATACGTCGCGCCGGAGGTATCGATGCAGGTGTGGATGCCCTTCTCTTTCGCCAGCGCAAACAGCTCCAGCAGAAAATCGATCTGCAGCAGCGGCTCGCCGCCGGTAACGGTGATGCCGCCGCGGGAATAAAACGCCTTGTTGCGCATGTATTCACGGATCAGCGCTTCGGGGGACATGCGCGTGCCTTTGCCCGGCTCCCATGTATCGGGATTATGGCAGTACTTGCAGCGCATCGGGCATCCCTGGCAGAACACCACAAAGCGCACGCCCGGGCCGTCCACCGTGCCGAAGCTCTCCGTCGAGTGAATGTATCCGTCCATCGGTTCTCTCTTCTCTATGGCAATCATTGATTATATGCGCGAAGCGAAGAGGGACGTATGGGGACGCTAACCGGGGAGCTCGCATAGTCGCGCAAGCGCTCCTTGCGATTCCCGACGTTCCGCTTGCCTGTTTCCGCCACTGGCGGCGGCAGGCTTCAGTCCCCATAGCCCTGGCAGGGACATTGATCCGGGAACCGCAATAGTCGCCTTTCAGGCTCCTTTGCAGTTCCGATTTCCACCTCGCTATTTCGCCCACTGGGCGCGCTCGGTTCCAATCCCCTGCACCCATCCTCGCTGCGCAATGCGCAGCGCAGGCGAATATCTTTAAGCCGCCGCGAAGCGAAGAAGGGGTCCGGGGATTGCATCCCCGGGCAGGTCTGGGCGGCAGTCCAGCGTATCCCCCACGCTCGTATTAAATCTTATCGTGGAACGTGCGGGAGATGACCTCGTCCTGCTGCTCCTTGGTGAGCTTGATGAAGTTGACCGCATAGCCGCTGACGCGGATGGTCAGCTGCGGATACTTCTCCGGATGCTTCTGGGCATCGAGCAGGGTCTCCTTGGTGAATACGTTCACGTTGAGATGATGACCGCCCTTGCTGACATAGCCGTCCAGCAGCGCCACCAGATTGTCGATCTGATTATTCGTAGCCGTCATGGTCATGCTCCTTTCTTATTCCTCTTCGTCTGCGTCCAGTCCCTCAAAGAGGGTCGGCGCATTGCAGGCGCCAAGTCCACAGTCCAGATCCACGTCGATATCGCCGCAGAAGATCTGATCCTCCTTGCCCAGCGCGCCCGGGATGATGGAGAAGGTGTTGGAAATGCCGTCCTTGGCATCCTTGAACGGAAGCTTGGCGACAGAGGACAGCGACGCGATCGCGCCGTGGGTATCGCGGCGATGCATCGGATTCGCGCCCGGGGCAAACGCCTCGCCCTTCTTGCGGCCGTCCGGCGTGGAGCCGGTCGCCTTGCCATAGACGACGTTGGAGGTGATCGTCAGGATGGAGGTCGTCGGGATGGAATCGCGGTAGGTATGGTTCTTGCGGATGTGCTCCATGAAGCGGTGCACGATGCCGCGGGCGATATTGTCCACGCGGTCGTCGTCGTTGCCGTACTTCGGGAAGTCGCCTTCGACCTCATAGTCCACCGCCAGGCCGGTCTCGTCGCGGATGACCCTGACCTTGGCGAACTTGATCGCGGACAGGGAATCCGCCACGACGGAGAGGCCCGCGATGCCCGTGGCGAACCAGCGGGTCACGTTCTTGTCGTGCAGGGCCATCTGCAGGCGCTCGTAGGAGTACTTGTCGTGCATGTAATGGATGACGTTGAGGGTATTGACATACACCTCCGCCAGCCAGCGCATCATCGCGTCGAACTTGTCCATGACCTCTTCATAGTCGAGGTATTCCGCGGTGATCGGCGTGAACTTCGGGCCGACCTGCTTGTGGCTGACCTCATCGATACCGCCGTTGATGGCGTAGAGCAGGCACTTGGCCAGATTTGCACGCGCGCCGAAGAACTGCATTTCCAGACCGATGCGCATGGAGGACACGCAGCAGGCGATGGCATAGTCGTCGCCATGGGTGAAGCGCATCATGTCGTCGTTCTCATACTGGATGGAGGACGACTCGATGGACATCTTCGCGCAGTAGCGCTTGAAGTTGTTGGGCAGATGGATGGACCAGAGCACGGTCAGGTTCGGCTCCGGGCTGGGGCCGAGGTTTTTGAGGGTATGCAGGTAGCGATAGCTCATCTTGGTGACCAGATGACGGCCGTCGATGGCCACGCCGCCGATGGACTCGGTGACCCACTGCGGGTCGCCGGAGAAGAGCTGATTGTATTCCGGCGTGCGGGCGAACTTGACCATGCGCAGCTTCATGATGAAGTGATCGACCATCTCCTGGATTTCCTGCTCGGTATAGATGCCCTTGCGCAAGTCGCGCTCGGCATAGATATCCAGGAAGGTGCTCGTACGACCCAGGGACATCGCCGCGCCGTTCTGCTCCTTGATCGCGCCGAGGTAGCCGAAGTACAGCCACTGGATGGCTTCCTTGACGTCCTTGGCCGGGCGGGAGATGTCGTAGCCGTAGCTCGCCGCCATCTTCTTGAGCTCCTGCAGGGCGCGGATCTGCTCGGAGAGCTCCTCGCGCTGCTGGATGACCTTCGAGTACATCGCCGTGCGGGTGGTCTCCTTCTGCTCGAGCTTGTCCTCGATCAGGCGGTCCACGCCATAAAGCGCCACGCGGCGATAATCGCCGATGATGCGGCCGCGGCCATAGGCGTCCGGCAGGCCGGTGATGATATGGCTGGAGCGGCAGGCGCGCATCTCCGGGGTATAGGCGTCAAAGACGCCGGCGTTGTGGGTCTTCCTGTGGATGGAGAAGAACTCGCTCATCTCGGGATCGACCTCATAGCCGTTGTCCTTGCAGGCCTTCTCCGCCATGCGGATGCCGCCGTAGGGCATGAACGCGCGCTTGAAGGGCTTGTCGGTCTGCACGCCGACGATCTTCTCCTTCTCCTTGTTCAGGTAGCCCGGGCCATGGGAGGTGATGGTGGAGACGATCTTCGTATCCATATCCAGCACGCCGCCCTTGGCGAGCTCTTCCTTCGTCAGCTCGCAGACCTGATTCCACAGATCGACAGTATCCTGCGTCGGCTCCTCAAGGAAATCCTCGTTGCCGTCGTAGGGGGTGTAGTTATGCTGAATGAAGCTGCGGACATTGACCTCGCGGCACCAGGTCGCCGTTTCAAAGCCGTCCCACTCCTCAAAATGATAATCCATATAATCCAGATGATCCATAATCCCACTCCTTTTGATATCGCATCTGTTGTTAGCAAAATCTAACAACTTTCAAAGAACAAAGACAACGCTCCCTGTCTTTCGCATCAGCCGGCATGAAAGCTTGTCCCTCGTTTTTCAATTACACACTGGAATATCCGCACATTTCGGATATCCGGGGACATCATATCATACTCGGCAGGGTTTTTCAATAGCCGCGCTGAGTAGTTTGCATTCTGAATGCGATGATCATGCGCAGAAAAAAGAGATATGTTGATCAGCAACGATTACTACACAGAAAGTGATTAATAATAGCTAGATCGCAGTCACGAAAAATCGTGGCTGCTTTTTTTAATTCCAGAAAGGAGAACCTATGAACAGAGAACCCTTCGAAACCATGCCCGACGTCATGGACGTCAAGCAGATTGCTCAAGCGCTGCATCTTTCAAAAGCCGGCGTTTACAATCTGCTGAACAATCCAGATTTCCCAACGCTGATCATCGGTGGACGCAAGCTGGTGATGAAGCAGGATTTGATTCAGTGGCTGAAAAGCAAAACAAAAACCAACGCGAAAGAGGATGAACCGCGTTAGCATTCCTCTTCACTCAAGCAGAATATTTCATGACCGTTTGCTTCATTTGCAGGCGGTCTTTCTCTATCCGCTTTTTCAAAATAGCAATGCAGAACTGGGTTAACCGCTCAGAGCAAGATTCTACCATGGTGCCAAATTTCGCTCCTGCTCATTCTCGCCCTCATGGAATCTTGTTGGGGAGTGCCTTCCCTAAACCCTGCTGCACGTTGCGATATAAACGCAACATGGCTTACAACGCATTCGACTTTTCAACCATGAAGGAGGCACTCAATGACAAAAAACTACAACACTCCGAAACGATATCACATCGTCAAAACACGCTTAAACGATGAAGAATACGAGCATTTTCAGCACCGCCTGGAAGTATACGGAATGAATCAATCTGCATTTATTCGCAAAGCTCTTTCCGATGCAATCATCCGTCCCGTTATCGTTGCATCGTTAGTGAACGATGATCTGCTCGCCGCGCTCGGCAAACTGACAGCCGAGTACGGCAGAATCGGAAACAATCTCAACCAGATCGCACGGCACCTTAACGAATGGCAGGCTCCCTATCCCGATCTGGCAAAAGAGCTGCGCGATGCTGTCGTCGATCTCGCCACACTCAAATTTGATGTGATGAAAAAGGTCGGTGATACCCTTGGCAACGTTCAAACATATCAGCTCTAAAAACGCTGACTATTCCGCTGCCGAAGCGTATCTCACCTTTGAGCATGACGAGTTCACCATGAAGGCCAGCCGCGATGAAAACGGCAGGCTTATCCCGCGTAAGGATTACCGCATTGCCACACTGAACTGCGATGGAGAAGATTTTTCTGTTGCCTGTCTTCGCGCCAATCTCCGCTACGACAAGAATCAAAAACGAGAGGATGTCAAAAGCCATCACTATATCATCAGCTTCGATCCAAGGGATGCAGATGATCATGGTTTGAACATAGACAGAGCGCAGGAGCTGGGTGAAACCTTTTGCAAGAATCATTTTCCCGGTCATCAGGCAATTGTCTGCACGCATCCTGATGGTCACAACGGCAGCGGCAACATTCACGTGCATATCGTGATCAACTCCATGCGAATTGCCGAAGTTCCGTTCATGCCATACATGGACAGACCATGCGATACGCAGCCGGGTATGAAGCATCGCTGCACCAACGCTGCCATGGAATACTTCCGCGCCGAGGTCATGGAGATGTGCCATGCTGCCGGACTGCACCAGATTGATCTGCTGAACGGCAGCAAGACCCGCGTAACCGAACGCGAATATTGGGCAAAAAAGAAAGGACAGCTCGCGTTGGATCGCGAGAATGCCGCGCTGTCTGAGCAAGGCTTGCCCATCAAGCAAACCAAGTTTGAAACGGACAAAGACAAGCTCCGCAAGGAAATCCGTAACGCACTTGCCGATGCAATCAGCTTTGAAGATTTTGCTGAAAAACTTCTCCGCCGTGGCATCACGGTCAAGGAGAGTCGCGGCAGGCTCTCCTATCTGACCCCTGATCGTGCCAAACCCATCACTGCCCGAAAGCTCGGCGACGATTTTGACAAAGCAGCAGTATTTGCCGTCCTTGACCGAAACGCAAAACAGCCGAAGATGAAAACTGCGCTCACAGGAGAAGAACTTCTTCAGCAGCAAAACAAGCTCAGCCGCGTGGTGGATATCGAAGCCAAGATCGCCGAAGGCAAAGGACAGGGCTATGTCAACTGGGCAAAAAAGCATAATCTCAAAAACATGAGCAAGGCACTTCTCCTGCTCGAGGAGAAGGGTTTTGCTTCGCTCGAAGAACTGGACGCCGCTTATCAAGCTGCCTATGATCGCCGCAGTGATATCCTCGCGCAGCTGAAGGCTGTAGAAACCGCCATCGACGAGAGGAAAGAACTGCAGCGGCACGTTCTGAACTATGCGAAATCCAAACCTCTTCGCGAGGGCTTCAACGCCTGCAAATCGGATAAAGCCCAACGCGCATATCGGCAGAAACACGAAAGCGAATTCTTAACCCTGGAAGCAACCAAGCGTTTCTTTGACAGCAAAGGCTTGAAAAAACTGCCTACCCCCAAGAGCTTGCAGCAGGAAATCGAGCAGCTCATCAAAGACAAGAATCGCCTATACAACGAATACCAGACTATAAAAAAGCAAACCGATGAGCTGTACACCATTCGCTACAATCTGGACAAAGCACTAAGCGAGAACCCCCAGCAAAAGCGCCACTCGCAGGAGCGATAAAGCACGCAAGAAAGGAGGCGCACGCAATGACGCTGTTTGAAGCTGTGAAGCAATCAGTCACCACAAGGCAGGCGGCAGAGCATTATCATTTCCGAGTCAGCAGGTCCGGTTTCGTCTCCTGTCCGTTTCACAACGACCGCACACCCAGCATGAAGGTAGATCACCGGTTCCATTGCTTTGGCTGTGGCGCTGACGGAGATGTGATTGATTTTGTCGCCCGGCTTAACAATCTAAATGCGAAGTCCGCAGCGGAAAAACTGGCTGCGGACTTTCGTATTCCCTATGAAAAGACAGGCTGGAGACCGAATGCCATACAGCCTGTCAGAAAGACGAACGAAGAACAGCAATACCGAAGACTTGAATCCAGGTGCTTTCGGGTGCTGTCAGACTATTTGCATCTTCTTAGGCAATGGGAAGTGGACTACGCACCCAAGCCAGAGGACGAAACGTGGCATCCGCTATTTGTGGAAGCCCTGCAGAAGAAGGACTATATCGAATACCTGCTGGATGTGCTGCAGCGTGAACCCCTGTCAGAGCGAGCAGCGCTGATTCAGGAGCACGGAAAGGAAGTGATGAAACTTGAACAGCGAATATCAGACCTTGCCGCCGGAACTGAGAGAAGACCTGAAAATGATGGCGGAAATCCCGAGCTGTCAAACGACAGAGGAATTGAAATCACACCTGGAACTCAGCGACAAGGGACAGGTGAAAAACTCGATGCACAATGCGTATCTGGTCTTTATGGGTGACCCTATGCTGCGCGGAGCCATCGCATACAACATCCTCACAGGTCGCATTGACATCTGCAAACCCCTTTGGTGGGAGCGAACGACATCAACCATGAACGACACAGATTTCAACTATCTCATGCTGTATCTCGAAAACAGTTACGGGCTAAACCATGAAAAACGCATCCGCAAGGCGCTGTCGGTCGCTGCTCATCAGAATCAGTATCATCCCATTCGGGATTACCTGAACAGCCTTCAGTGGGACGGCATCGAGCGCATCCCCTATGCGCTGCATCACTTCCTGGGCGCAGATGTCAGCGACTATACCCATGAGGTCATGAAGCTGTTTCTGATGGGCGCAATCAGCCGTGTGTTCAATCCCGGATGCAAATTCGAAACGATGCTCTGTCTCGTAGGCGGACAGGGCGCAGGTAAGTCTTCGTTCTTCAGGCTGCTTGCCTGCCGGGACGAATGGTTTTCTGATGACCTCAAGCGGATCGACGATGAGAATGTGTTCCGCAAGATGCAGGGGCACTGGATCATCGAAATGTCCGAGATGATCGCCACGGCCAACGCCAAGAGCATTGAGGATATCAAATCCTTTCTCAGCCGCCAGAAGGAAACCTACAAGGTACCCTATGCCACAGAACCGGAGGACAGGCTTCGCCAGTGTGTATTCGGCGGCACATCCAATGCGCTGGACTTTCTTCCCCTTGACCGCAGCGGAAACCGGAGATTTTTGCCCATCATGGTTCACCCGGAACGGGCAGAGGTTCACATTCTTGAAGACGAATCCGCATCCCGCCAATACATGGATCAGCTGTGGGCCGAGGCGATGACCATCTATCGAAAAGGAAAGGTATCCTTGAGGCTCTCCAAAGAGATGAATACCCAGCTGGTGCAGCTGCAAAAGGAATTCATGCCGGAGGATACCAAGGTGGGCGTGATCCAGGCGTTTTTGGATGCCTACGATGGCGATATGGTCTGCTCCAAGCTGCTCCATCACGAGGCGCTTTGGCGATTTGAGGAGCCCAAATCCTGGGAGATCCGTGAGATCAATGAGATTATGAACCAGTCCATCACCGGCTGGATTCCTTACCCCAATCCCAGAAGCTACAAAAAATACGGAAAGCAGCGCGGCTGGATGCGTGAAAACAAGGCGCCGGAAACAGACACAAGCCCTTTGCATGGATTCCAGAAGCTGACCGAAGAAGAATGCAGTCAGATGCAGTTCCCATTTGAAATGTGAGAATGGTTTCCATATTCGTACCTAATCCGTTGCCACTTTGGTTTCCGCAAAAAGCCTTGTTTGGCAAGGCTATTTCCCCTTTGGAAACGAAAGCAACGAAGAAATTAAAGAAAAGCAAATATCGATAAGACAATGGTCGAAAGGAGAATTCAGGTTTTTATGAGCCGGTTTCCGATTTCTGTTTCCGTCCCCCTTGCTCGGCTTTAGGCGGCATCGAGACGGACGCTACAAAAAATATTCAGGGTTGGTATATCCCATCCCTGCTCATAAATTGATACATGGAGGTAACAACGTATGGCAAGCTGCAAGCACACTGTAAGCGACAAGAACCATTTTGACATTCCCGTATGGCACAGATATACGATGACGATTGAAGAAGCCGCCGGATATTATCATATCGGCGAAGGAAAGCTTCGGATGCTGATTGACCAGAACCCGCACGAAGATTTCTATGTCATGAATGGCAACCGCGTGCTGATCAAGCGTGCAAAGTTTGAACGCTATCTGGATCAGGCGACCGCCGTATAACCTCAAAAGTTGCATATGGCAGAATTGCCATTTCCCTATGATATAACTATACCGGGAGCCGGATTTGTGATATGATGTTATAGCAAGTCTGGCTCTCCTTTCTTGAAAGGAGAGATCCTATGAGCGAAAAAAGAAGAGACAAACGCAACCGGATTTTGCGCGAAGGCGAATACCAGCGTGCAGACGGGAGGTATCAGTACCGCTATATTGACGAGAACGGTAAAGAGAAGTGGGTATACAGCTGGCGCTTGGACAAGAACGATCCGACGCCCAGGGGTAAAAAACAGGAACTCTCTCTGAGAGAAAAGGAAAAACAGATCCAGGCGGATCTATTTGACCACATCGTTACCCATGGCGGTGATTATTCGGTCATCGAGCTGGTCGAAAAGTATATTTCCCTCAAAACCGGAGTCAATCACAATACCCGTGCCGGATACAAGACGGTGATCAACATTCTGAAGAAAGATCCTTTTGGCAAGCAGCGCATCGACAAGGTACGCCTGTCCGATGCAAAAGCATGGCTGATCAAGCTTCAGCAGGTAGATGGCAAAGGGTACAGTTCGATTCACTCCATCAGAGGTGTTCTCAGACCGGCTTTTCAAATGGCGGTAGACGATGATCTGCTCCGTAAGAACCCTTTTGGGCTTTGAGTTGGCGTCTGTCATCGTGAACGACTCCGTCACCAGGGAAGCCATTACCAGGAAGCAGGAACGCGAGCTTCTGCGATTCATCAAGGAAGACAAGCATTTCTGCCGGTACTACGATGCAATCTACATCCTCTTTCACACAGGGCTGCGAATTTCAGAGTTCTGCGGACTTACGGTCTCTGATATCGAGTTTGGCAACCAGCGCATCAAGGTTGACCATCAGCTGCAGAGAACGACGCAGATGCAGTATGTGATTCAGGAACCCAAAACGGAAAGCGGTATCCGTTACGTGCCGATGAGCGAGGAAGTCGCCGCCTGCTTCCGCCGTATTATCGCCAACCGTGCGATGCCGGATGTAGAACCCATGATCGACGGCCACGTCGGCTTTCTGTTTCTGGATAAGAACGAAAGGCCAATGGTCGCCCTGCACTGGGAAAAATACCTACAGCACATCGTGGAGAAGTACAACAAGATCTATCGCATCCAGATGCCCAAGGTCACTCCGCATGTATGCCGGCACACCTTCTGCTCCAATATGGCCAAATCCGGAATGAATCCCAAAACGCTGCAGTACATCATGGGTCATGCAGACATCAGCGTGACGCTGAACGTCTACACCCATGTACAGTTCGATGACGCGCAGGCAGAAATGCTTCGATTGGCAAAGGCCTGAAAAACCCCGTTGGTACGGAAGTCGAATTTACCAACGATTTTACCAACGATACAGGGACGCATACGAGAAATTACGGGAAGATTTAAGAAAATATTTCGTCAGCCCGGAAATTCTCAGATGTCAAAAAATCCTGTAATATCTCAATTTTGAGAAGAAACACACGACTTATCGGGAGATATAAAACGATGCATAAAATCCTGTTCATTTGCCACGGCAACATCTGCCGCAGCACCATGGCGCAGTTCGTCTTCGCCGATCTGGTGAAGCGCCGCCATGTCGACCACCTGTTCATCATCGATTCCGCCGCGACCAGCCGCGAGGAGATCGGCAATCCGCCGCACCACGGCACCGTGCGCAAATGCCGCGAGAAGGGCGTGCCCGTGCTCACGCACTACGCCACGCAGCTGACGCGCGCGGACTACGAAAACTACGACTATCTCATCGGCATGGACACGTGGAATATCCGCAACATCATGCGCATCATCTCCAGCGATCCCGAGGGCAAGGTGCATAAGCTGCTGCAATTCGCCGATTCGAATGACGATATCGACGATCCGTGGTACACGGGCGATTTCGAGACGACGTATCGCGACGTGCTGCGCGGCTGTGAGGGCCTGCTGGACGCGATCCTGAACGGCTGATCGCGTCCAAAGGAGCACACATGACAAAAAACACAGCCAAAGACATGACGCAGGGCAGCCTCCCCCGGATGCTGATCGCCTTCAGCGTGCCGCTGGTCCTCAGCGGCCTGCTCCAGCAGCTCTACAGCTGGGCGGACGCCTTCATCGTCGGCAACGCCGAGGGCGAAAGTGCGCTGGCGGCCATTGGCGCGACGACGTCGCTGTTCAATCTCTTCACCATGCTGGTGACCGGCTTTTCCTCCGGCGTGTCCATCCTCTCCGCGCAGCTGTGCGGCAGCGGCGAGCACGACGCGCAAAGGCGCATCCTCTTTTCCTTCAGCCTGATTCTCGGCGGGGTCTGTGTGCTGCTGACGCTTACGTGCATGCCCGCCGCGCATGCGCTGCTGCGCCTTCTGCGCACGCCGGCGGACATCCTGTCCCAGTCCTCGGCGTATCTGAGCATTATGCTGCTCGGCCTGCCCTTCATTGCCGTGTACAACGTCCATTCCGCCGTGCTGCGCGGCATGGGCGACAGCCGCGCGCCGTTTCTTTCCGTGCTCGTCTCCTCGCTGCTCAATATCGCGCTGGACATGCTGCTGGTCTTCGGCCTGCGGCTGGGCGTTCGCGGCGCGGCGGCGGCGACGCTTTTCTCTCAGGCGCTGATGACGGTCTTCATCGTGCTCTACGCCCGGCGCTATGAGGCGCTTCGCCTGCGCCCTTCGCGCAGCCTGTTTGACAGGCAGATCGTGCGCCGCGGCTGCCGTCTGGCTGTGCCGATCACCGTGCAGTCCGGCGTCAATTCCGTCGGTCATCTGGCGCTTCAAAATTTCATGAACGGCTTTGGCACACAGACCGTCGCCGCCATCACCTCCGCCTATCGCATCGACAGCATCATCCTGCTGCCCATCATCAATCTGGGCACGGCGATCTCCACCGCCGTCGCGCAGAACACGGGCGCCGGAAAACCCGGCCGCGCCCGCAGGGGTCTCGCCGCAGGCTGCGCGATGATGACGGTGGTCTCCCTCTCCCTGACCGCCGTGGTCGTGCTCTTTGGCGGCGCGCTGATCGCCATGTTCGGCGTCACGGAGCAGGCCGCCAGAATCGGCGCGGATTTCTTCCGCTATCTCGGCGCATTCTATGTGGTCTTCGGCCTGTGCACGGCCATCCGCGGCTATCTGGAGGGCCTTGGCGACGTGGTCTTCTCCGGCGCGATCGGCATTGCCTCCCTCGCCGTGCGCATCGCGCTGTCCTATGCGCTTCGCGGCCATTACGGCAACATGGTTATCGCCTGGGCGGAGGGCTATGCCTGGTGCTTCATGCTGATCATGTATCTGGCGCGACTCGCGCATCATCGAAAAAAGAAAAGAGACAGGGAAATCCCTGTCTCCTGATGACAACTGTCTAACCGCTCCCGCCATGCGCGGGAGCTTTTTGCTGCGCCAAACACATCCAGAGGAAACGTTGGGCTGCCGCCCAAACCTGCTTGGGGACATCGTCCCCAAACCCCTTCTTCGCTTCGCGCAGTTTTACGATGCACTTTGATCTGAAAATAGTATCACTCGACCTTATCCACAAACAGCAAATCAAACCTGGGCACCATCACCGGCTCGCCCTGGCTATCCTGCTCCTCAAACACGCCGGACACCTCGCACACGACGGTGATCATATCGCCAACCTTTGCGCCCATGTCCTCCTTGGCGACGATGATCACGGGATTATACCATGTGCCGTCTGCGCCCTTGTTGAACTGCATGCGGATGTAATACGCACTGCCGCTCCCACTGACCTCGGTCACCGGGCCATACAGACTCATCACCTTGCCGCGGTCCTCGCCAAGATCGCGCTGCAGCTGCCTGTAGCTGATCTTCTCCGCCGTCTTGCGCACGGCCGCCTTTTCCTGATCGTCCGTCATCACGCGCACCAGCGTGAACGGATAGCGGCGCTGGTCAAAGCCGTCCTTATCCAGAATCAGCGTGTAGCGGTATTCGTGCGCGCTGTCCGTCGTCAGCTCAAAGGAGAACGAACCGTCATTGCCCGCGCGCTTTTTGGATACGCCAAACGGCGTCACCATCTGCATCTGCGTGCCGGCCAGCGTCTGTCCGGAGATCACGGTCTTGTCCGTCGTCACGGTATGCACGCCGCCGTCTTCAATGCCGCCCAGCGACACCGGCAGCGTCTTGGCGCTGTAGGTCACCGTGCCGGTCACGCTTGCCTCCGTCATGCCGTCCATGCTCGCGGTCAGCAGGATATCGAACGTGCCCTCTTCCTCCAGCGGCACCAGCAGCGAGAAGCTGCCGCCGCTGCCCGCCTGACCGACGGAGAGCAGCTGCATTTCGCCCATGGCGTCCGGCGCCTGCGCAACCAGCGTCGCGTTGGCCGTCGCCTTGCCGGTGATAATCAGATCGGAAACCGTCGTCTCCTGCGGGATTTCGGCCGTCAGGCGCACGACGGGCGTGGGCGCATTGGCGATCTTCTCCACCGCCAGATCATGCGTGCGCGCGCGGAAAGACGCGATGTCGCGATTGCCGAACCGGCCGGAATCGATCTGCCAGTCGAGCATAACGTACATGCCGTTCTTGACCGTCACATAGCGCAGGCCGCGGCCAACGATCTCATCGGAGAACGTCTTCACATAGTGGATATACAGCCAGTATTCGCCGTTTTCCTTGTGCCATTCCACGTCCTGCGCGCGACAGCCGGTCGTCTCCCAGATGCGGTTATTCTCCGCCATGCGGCGCAGCTCCCTGCGCTGCTCCTCGGAGATATTCGCGCTGTCGAAGATTTCGGCGGACAGCTCGTCCGATCGCGTGATCACGCTCATCGACTGCCTGAAATCCGCACGATATGCGCGGGAGAGCACGCCCTGCTCCTCCAGCTCCTGCGAGAGCGCATCGCCGTCGATGCCATGCCCCTCCAGCCGCGGCGCATAGACCGCCGCCAGCTGGGGCGAGACGACGAGCCAGCTCTCGGGAAAATTAAACGTCAGCCCCTGCTCCTCCATGGAGATCGTCTGCGCGATCGCCATGCACGGCAGCAATGCGAGCACAAGCAGAAATACCAAAATGCGTTTCATGAATTCATCCCCTTACAGGATATACACGAGCATATTCGCGCCCTCGTCCATCTCGAGCCTGAGCAGATGCTCGCGCTCGAGCGTGCGCAGCACATCCGAGAAGCGGCGCAGGCCAATCTGCCTTTCGGTGAAATCCGGATAGAGCGCCTGCACGGCGGACTTGAGGATCGACGGATTGACGCGGTCAAAGCCGTCCTCCTTATACGCGGAGAGAATCCGGGAGAACACGCCGACGTAATTCTCGCGCGTGAGCTGCTCCACGGCGGCGTACGCCTGATTGAGCCTGAGGATCAGGTTATACTCCTCGCTCTCCATGTCAAACGAGCCGAACTGCTCGCTCAGCTTGGCGAGCAGCTTGCCGAACGTCGAGAAACCCACGCTCTTCTCCGAGAAATTGGGCCTCAGGCGCAGCAGCACGCTCTTGACCTCGGAGGCGAGCATCTCGCCGCCCTCGCTCTCGCGCAGGATGGTGACGACCAGATCATTGACGTCGGAAAGCGTCAGCGCGTTGCTCACCTCGCTGACGGAGCGCTCCTTGCCGCTGGACACGCTCTCCAGGAACTGGAACTCGCTGCAGGCGTTCATGAACACATTGCTCGCGGCCTCGCTTCGGGAGATGCCCAGCACGAACTTGCCCATGCTCTTGAGCTTGCCCACCAGCGGCACATAGTCGCTGTCGCCGGATACGATGCAGAAGCTATCGATGAGCTCGTTGCGGTAGGCGATCTCCAGCGCGTCGATGACCAGCTGGATATCGGAGTTATTTTTCTGGTTGCGGCCATAGCGCAGGCTCGGCACCACAGTGAACGTATTGGAGAGCAGCGTCTCCTTGAGATCGGAATAGCTATCCGTATAGCCATAGACCTTGCCGATGAGGATATCGCCGCGGATCTTCACGCGCTCGATCACGTCCATCAGCATGCTCTGCTTGCCGCCGCAGTTTTCAAGGTCTACGAACAGTGCAAAATGAGAAGCCATAACAAGTCCTTTCCGGGATGGGATACGTTAGGGCTGCCGCCCTAAGACCCGCTCGGGGATGCAATCCCCGAACCCCTTCTTCGCTTCGCGGCGGTTTGAAGCCGCTTTGTAGGGGCGGATATCATCCGCCCGCGGGATATCTTTACGGCGGTTTGAAGCCGCTTTATAGAGGCGAACTGCGTTCGTCCTTGGGACAACGGGCGGCGGTTACCGCCACTCGCCATTGACAAATTCTTTCATGTTGGAAGAGCGTTTGAGGATACGATTTATGATCCTGTCCGCCTCCTCGCCCTCGGCGATCACCGGGCGGTAGTCCGTGCCGTCCTTAAGCTCAGTCAGGCGCAGCGGAACGATCGTCACCTCGGGAGCTTCCGCGCGATCCTCATGCACGGTGAACGTCACGCGCGCGGCATAGGCGTCGCGGTCATCGGGATCGACGTTGCCGCCGAAGACCAGATTGCCCACGGAATAGAGGATATAGCTATCCTCATAGCTTTCGATGCCCTGCACGATATGCGGATGATGGCCCACGACGATATCCGCGCCGGCCTTGATCGCCGCGCGGCCGATGGTGCGCTGCTCGCCGGTGAAATCCTCGCGGTATTCGCTGCCCCAATGGAAGGACGCGATGACGATCTGGCAGCCCATATCGCGCAGCGCCTTCACGTCTTTGGAGATATCCTTCTTGCCATCCTTATACGGGAAGCAATAGCCGGTCATGCCGACCTTCACGCCGTTCTTTTCAAACACGCCCAGCTGGCCGTTGCCGCTGACGGTGATACCCGCCGCCTCCAGATTGGCGATGGTATCGTCGCGGCCCTTGCTGCCATAGTCCAGCGTATGGTTATTGGCGACGGTGACAGCCTCAATGCTGCCCAGCGTCAGGATATCGGTATACTCCGCCGGGCCCTTGAAATTGAATTTCTTCTCCTTCTTATCGGTTTCCTCGGTGAGCGTGCCCTCGAAGTTGACCAGCGTCATATCGTCCGTGGCAAACAGATCGGCAAGCTCCGAGAAGAACCAGCCGTAGCCTTTTTCCTCGGC
The DNA here is from genome assembly GCA_015056305.1 of Clostridiales bacterium. Lineage (GTDB taxonomy): Bacteria > Bacillota > Clostridia > Christensenellales > Aristaeellaceae > Ventricola. The sequence continues at coordinate 22,940 of SVGO01000037.1, forward strand.
CACGCGCTCAAAGCAGTCGTCGCGCTTGCGCAGATCGTCCGTGGAGCCCAGTGTCGTATCGCCCGCCAGCGTGACGGTAAACGTTTTGGGCCAGACATCCGCTTCAGGCTGCTCAAGCGCAAACGAACTCAGTTCGCCCTCATCCATGACCAGGATCGACGTCGGGCCATCCGCGCCGCCGATGATCGCGACATCCGCCGGATCAACCGCCTCATCCAGCACATCGATGAGCACGGGCATCGCCTCGCTCTCATCGAGTTTTTCGTAGCGCAGGTTCGGGTTTTGCAGGTCATAATTCATCTGCGCGCAGGCATTGCCCGCCAGCAGCGTCATCATCAGCAGGAAAGCAATCAGCGTTTTTCTTTTCATGCGCTTCCTCCGCATCTATATTTCTGTTGATCCTTATTATTTTATCACAGGACAGGCATTTGCACAAGCCGCTTGCCAAGCGCACACCTGCGTGCTATGCTGATCACAGCATCAAACAGGGAGGGGAATCGCATGCACGAGGATCGCAAGCGACTGCGCGCGCTGCTCAGCGCCCTGATCGCCGAGCGCGAAGACGGCCAGATTTTATACATCCCCCACGGAGAGCCCGGTATGCGCCGCATGATCCGCGCGCTGCTGGATATGCGCGCGCCCCGGGAGGATGATCCGCTCGAAGAGATGATCGGGGCGTTTCTTAAGGGAGAGAATGGCGCGTAAGGAATCTTGAAACCGGCGCGAAGCGAAGAAGGGGTCTGGGGACAATGTCCCCAGTCAGGGGATTGGGGATGAAATCCCCAACGTAGCCCATGCGCGAAGCGCAAGATAAGCGGGAATCAAACAGGAGCCGATAGGCGACGCTTTTGATTCTGATACACTTCGATAGAATCTCTGCACGAATGATCCGGTTGCGGCCGGGGACCTCATCCGTCAGTCCTTCGGACTGCCACCTTCCCCATGGGGGAAGGCAGATCTTGTTGGAATGCTTCTTTCAAATCAAAGATTGTATTACCCGTGCAGTAAGGAGACCTTCCCCTTTGGGGAGGGTGGCGCGGCGTCAGCCGTGACGGATGAGGTCCCGTCCGCAGGCGATGATGTCCCACTTAATAAACCGAATATCCAAAAGGACAACAAAAAACAGAGCACCGCCATAAGCGATGCTCTGCAGTTTCCGCATGTTACTGCGCGACCGGGTACACGGAGCACTGGGTCTTGTTCTTGCCCTTGCGCTCGAAGCGAACCACGCCGTCCACCAGGGCGAACAGGGTGTCGTCGCCGCCGATGCCGCAGTTGGTGCCGGGATGAATGTGGGTACCGCGCTGACGGTAAAGGATGTTGCCCGCCAGGACGAACTGGCCGTCCGCGCGCTTGGCGCCGAGTCGCTTGGACTCGCTGTCGCGACCGTTATGGGAAGAACCGGTGCCCTTCTTATGCGCGAAGAGCTGAAGATTCATCGTAAGCATCTTTTTTCCTCCATTCTTTTGGCTGTATCCGGATAAACTTCGGATAAATTTTCTGAATGTCTTTCAGTCCTTGTTCGATCGTCCGGAGAACGATTTCTGCTTTTTGCTTCCGTTCCTGATCAAGATCCGCAGGAATGATATACTGCAAATATCCATCATCCATCTGACAGATATCATCCGTATTCAACCCTACGATCTCTTCTAGTGCATTCGCACCGGTTTCCATCAAAACAGAAACGGCACAGCAAACCAGATCGTTTCCTTCGAGCCCGCTATCCTGTGAATGGCCCTTGGCCATCAAGCCGGCAAGACTGCCGTCAGAAAAGCGATAGACTGTGATGTTGGTCATCTGTCTTAGCCGATCTTGGTGATTTCCACCTTGGTGTACGGCTGACGATGGCCCTGCTTACGGCGATAGTTCTTCTTGGCCTTGTACTTGAAGACGATGATCTTCTCGCCACGGGTCTGGGCTTCGACCTTGC
>SVGO01000139.1 GCA_015056305.1 Clostridiales bacterium
ATCTTGTATTCCTTGGGCAGCACGACCATGCCCGCCGGATGCTGGCCCGTGGTGCGCTTGACGCCCACGCAGCCAAGAGCAAGGCGGTTCATCTCCGCCTCGGAAAGCGTAAGTTCGCGCTCTTCGCAGTATTTTTTCACGTAGCCGTAGGCCGTCTTATCCGCCAGCGTGCCGATGGTGCCGGCGCGGTAGCAGTATTCCTTGCCGAAGAGCTCTTCGATATAAGCATGGGCGCGCGGCTGATAGACGCCCGAGAAGTTTAGATCGATATCGGGCACCTTGTCGCCCTTGAAGCCCAGGAAGACCTCGAACGGGATTTCAAAGCCGTCGCGGAAGAGTTCCTCACCGCACTGCGGGCACTTCATCGGCGGCAGGTCGGGACCGGTCTTATACTTAGCCTTGTCCACATCGAACGTATGCCACTTGCACTTCTCGCAGCGATAATGCGGCGGCAGCGCGTTGACCTCGGAAATGCCGACCAGATGGGCGACATACGAAGAGCCGACCGAGCCGCGCGAGCCGACAAGATAGCCGTCCGCGTTGGATTTCTTGACCAGCTTTTCGGCGATGTTATACAGCGTGCCGTAGCCGTAGCCAAGGATGGAACTGAGCTCCTTTTCCTTGCGCGCCACGACAATCTCCGGCGGGTTATCGCCGAAGTGCTCGCGGATCTTCTCCTCGCAGAGGTTACGGATATTATCCGCGGCGTCCGGCCAGAAGGGCTGGAACGTCTCCTTGCCCTCCGGATGCTTGGGATACAGGCCCACCTCGCCGATGCGCGCGGCGATCTTGGCAGGATTGTCGATGACAACCTCCTCCGCCTTCGCCCTGCCCAGGTAGGCAAATTCTTCCAGCATCTCATCCGTCGTCTTGAAATACAGCGGCGGCTGATTGTCCGCATCCTTGAAGCCGTAGGCTGCCTGAATGATCGCGCGGAACTTGGCGTCCTTGGGATCCAGGAAGTGCACGTCGCCGGTGGCGACGACAGGAATACCCAGCTCCTCGCCCAGCGCGACGATCTTGCGGTTATAATCGCGCAGCTGCTCCACGTCCTCGGCCATGCCTTCGCGCAGCATGAATTCGTTGTTGCCGACGGGCTGGATCTCAAGGTAATCGTAGAACCTAGCGATGCGCCGCAGCTCCGTGTCGTTTCGTCCATCGACGACGGCGCGGAAGAGCTCGCCCGCCTCGCAGGCGGAGCCGATGATGAGGCCCTTGCGGTACTTTTGCAGAATCTCTCGCGGGGTATGCGGCCTGCGGCTGAAGTAATTGAGGTGGCCTTCGGAGACGATATGGTTGATGTTGGTGATGCCGTCCTGCTCGCAGGCCAGCAGAATGATGTGATACGAATCGCCGATGGCGCCGCCGGTCAGCGCGCTGTTGATGTCGCAGATGCGCTCCACGCCCTTTTCCAGCGCAGTATCCAGCATGCGATTGAGCATCTGCGCCGTGGCGCGCGCGTCATGCACAGCGCGATGCGCGTTCTTGAGGCTGATGCCCAGCGACTTGCAGACCGCGCCCAGGCGGTGGCTCTTGAGGCTGGGATACATGCGCCGGGAGAACTCGAGCGTATCGATGACAGGCAGCTGGATCTCGATGCCCAGACGCTTACATTCCTCGGTGAGGAACGAATAATCGAACTTTGCGTTATGCGCCGCGAACGCAGCATCTCCGATGAACTCGAGCAGCTTGGGGATCTCGGTTTCCGCCGTGCCGGCACCCGCAACCATGGCGTCGGAGATGCCGGTGAGCTCGACGACCTCCTGCGGGATCGGCTCCTGAGGATTGACGAACTTTGAATACTCCTCGACGACCTGGCCGTTGCGGATGCGCACGGCGCCGATCTCCATGATGCGGTTTTTTCGGGGATTGAGGCCCGTGGTCTCGAAGTCGACGACGACGATCTCATCATGCAGTCTGCGCTCATCCGCATCCTTGACCACGGTGGTCACGTCGGTGAGATACGCCTCGATGCCCGGGATGAGCTTGATCTTATTCTTCTTTGCCGCGCCGAATGCCTCCGGGAAGGCCTGCACCACGCCGTGATCGGTGATCGCCACAGCCGGATGGCCCCACTGCGCCGCGCGCTTGATGAGATCGGACGCGGAGGAAATGCCGTCCTTCTCGCTCATATTGGTATGCATATGCAGCTCGATGCGTTTGCGCTCGGCGGTATCCCTGCGCTCGGGCTTCTCACGTGCGTCGATATCATAGACCATAACGACGAGGCCCTTTTCGAAGTTATCCATCTTCACGTCGCCGCGCACGGCAAACCACTTGCCCGGCTTCACAGCGGCGATGACGTCCTCGACGGCTTTCTTCTCCTCCTCCGTCGGCGGTCGTTCATCCTCCTCGGCATTGCCGCCAAAGCGCCCCTTTCTCGGCTTATACCGCAGAAACGCCTTGCACTTGATGGTATTGGTATAATCGGTGATCGCAAAGGAGAACAGCTGCATTTCGCCGCCCTTGAGCTCGCGAGTCTCTGCTGTGAGCACCTCGCCGCAGATGGTGATCTTGCTGGCCTCCTCGATGAGTTCGGCGATCTCCATGGGCTCTGCGGTGATCGGGCGGCCGAGCACGGCCTTGGGCTTTTCCTTGACCGCCTGCGCCTCTTTGGCGATGACCTGTTCCTTCTGCTCCTTGATCATCTCGGCAACAGCCTCGTCATCTTCCTTTTTGCGGCGGCGGCGGATCTCCTCAAGCTGTTCCTCACGGAGCTTGACCGCCTGGAAACTAACGTGCACATCCGCGACGAACACGTTGCGGATCAGCTCTTCCAGGTATTTATCCACGCCGGACTGGACAAGGAATTTCGGCGCGATGACCTCTTCGACGAGCACGGACATCACGTTGCCCTTGCACTCAAACCTGGCGTCGGCCATCAGCGGCGCGCCGGAGGGATGCCGCCTGCGCACGCATCGAAGCATGAACGACGCGTACTTCATGGGGTCTTTCAAAAAGTCCTCCGCCAGCTGCGGGGACTTGACGATCAGCGACACGTGCATCGGCGCAAAATTCCGCCTCAGCGCACGCTGCAGCGCCAGAAACGGGCGCTCCTCCACGAGGATATCGCTGGAGAAAAAGACCTTGATCTCCTCGCCGCTGCGGCTGGCCGTCACGCGCTCCAGCGTCAGATGGCCCTTGAGATCGGCGGCCGCGCCTTCCAGCAGGCCTTCCCATTGTTCAGACATGACTCTCTCTCCTAGATGTAAAAAGCGGACGGCATACACCGTCCGCCAGGAAATACGGTCGGGGTACGTTAGGGCTGCCGCCCTAAAACCTGCTCGGGGACATTGTCCCCGAACCCCTTCTTCGCTGCGCGTTCGCGCAGCGGTGGTTATAAGAAATATTGTTTAAAACCGCCGCGAAGCGTATAAGGGTGCAGGGACAATGTCCCTGCCAGGGGCATGGGGACAGCGTCCCCATACGTACCCCTATCAGCCCAGCATCGTCTTGATTTCGGCTACGAGGATTTCGGCCAGATCGCCCACAACCTTGCGCGGCGCTTCGCCCTTCTTGATGAGCAGTCCAGCGCCATTGCCGCCGCCGCAGATACCGATATCGGCCTCGCGCGCCTCGCCCGGGCCATTGACCACGCAGCCCATGACAGCAACCTTGAAGGGCACCTTCACGCCCGCAAGCTCTTTCTGCACGCGCTCCATGATGCCGCCCACGTCGATGCAGGTGCGGCCGCAGGTCGGGCAGGAAACATACTGCACAAAGTCCGTGCGCAGGCCGCAGTCCTCCAGGATCTCAATACCGGCCGGCGGCTCCAGGCACGGATCGCCCGTCAGCGACACGCGGATGGTATCGCCGATGCCATCCAGCAGCAGCGCGCCGATGCCGATCGCGCTCTTGATTCTGCCCTGTTCCGGCAGGCCCGCCTCGGTCACGCCCAGATGCAGCGGATAATCGCACTGCGCACTGGCCAGGCGATAGGCTTTCACGGTATCGGGCACGTTGCTCGCCTTCATGGAGAGCACCATGTCGT
>SVGO01000140.1 GCA_015056305.1 Clostridiales bacterium
TCATCCACGACGGCAGGATCGAGGACATCCGTCCCCTTGTGCCGGATACCACCTATGATTATCTGACCAGCCCCGCCGGCGCGCAGGCGATCGCGCGCATCAAGGCGAGCGAAAACGTGATTCACCACTGATAGGGTACGTTTGGGGACGCTGTCCCCAAACCCCTGCTGGGGATGCAATCCCCAGACCCCTTCTTTGCTTCGCGGCGGCTTCAAGATCCGGTCGCAAATGCCAGAAACCATTGGAGGAACATTCCATGATTGCTGATACCATGGAGCGCATCGCGCTCTACGAGGGCATTCTGCCCCATGCCAGGGAAATCGCCGCGCTGTGGCAGGCAAAGACCGCCGAAGGCGCTCCGGTTGAAATCCGCGACAAACGCTACGATACAAAGCCGGACGAAAAGCGCCGCTATGAAGTGCATGCCCACACCATCGATCTGATGATCGGCTTTGAAGGCTGTGAGATCATCCACATCTGCCCGCAGGCGGATCTTGAACCGGCAGAGCCGCTGGCAAACGGCGCAGACGGCATGAAGATGAACGGCGCGCCGCAGGGGCATGCCATGCAGCTGCGCCCCGGCACATTTGTGGCCATTTATCCGGGCGAAGCGCACATGGTCGGCGGTCAAACCGGCGCAGCGGCCCCGCTGCACAAATGGGTGGTCAAAATACCCATTGACATGCCGCAAAAAGCATGATATCGTCGTCCCTGTTGTATTTTTCATTCGATCACTGAGGAAAAAGCATGTCATTATTCACCCTGATTGCATTCGCGTTCCTGTGCGCAGGCGCATATTACCTGTGTCCGGATCGCTTTAAATGGATGCTTCTGCTGCTTGTCAGCTATCTGTATTATGCCTACTGCGGCATTTCGGCGCTGCCGTTCATAGCGCTGACCACGCTGTCCACCTGGGGCGGCGCGCTGATCATCGGGCGCATCGGCGAAAAAAGCAAAGCTGAACTCAAAGCAAAAAAAGCCGAACTGGACGCAGCCGCAAAGAAGGCGCTGAAGGCGCAGACGAAAAAGAAACAGCGCATTGTCTTCTGGGCGGTGCTCCTGCTCAATTTCGGCGTGCTTGCCCTGCTCAAATACACATCGCCCGTGCTTGAGGCCTTTGGCCGCCCGGCGCTGAATCTTCTTTTGCCGCTGGGCATCTCGTTTTATACGTTCCAGTCGATGGGCTATCTCATCGACGTATCCAACGGCAAATACGCGCCGGAAAAAAATCCTGCAAAATTTGCGCTGTTTGTCTCCTTCTTTCCCCAGCTGATTCAGGGGCCGATCGCCCGTTTCGATCAGCTTGCCGCGCAGCTGACCACGCCGCATCGCTTCGAAATCACCAACATTCACCGCGGCGCGCTGCTGATGCTCTGGGGCTTTTTCAAAAAGAAGGTGATCGCCGACCGCGCGCTGCCGTTGGTCAGCGAGGTCTTCGGCAATCAGGGCGAATACGGCGGCGCGGTGATCGCCATCGCCGTTCTCTTCTATTCTCTTCAGCAGTACTGCGATTTCTCCGGCGGCATTGATCTGGTCACCGGCATCGCCGAGCTCTTCGGCATCCGCCTTGCGCCCAATTTCAAGCGTCCGTATTTCTCTGTCTCGCTGGGCGATTTCTGGCGCAGATGGCATATCTCGCTGGGCGCGTGGATGCGCGATTATGTGTTTTATCCCTTCGCGCTGACAAAACCGGTTTCCAATCTCTCCAAGGCAGCCAAAAAGCGTTTCGGCCAGGACTTCAGCCGTGCGCTGCCCGCCGCGCTGGGCAATATTCTGGTTTTCCTGCTGGTGGGCATCTGGCATGGGCTGACGGGCAACTATGTGCTCTGGGGCCTGTACAACGGCCTGATTCTGGCCATGAGCGCGCTGCTTGAGCCGCTGTATAAGCGCACGAACGACCGCCTGGGCGAACGGATTGTTTCCTCCCGCGCGTTCTATGTCTGGCGCGTGCTGCGCACGTTCATCATCGTGAACATCGGCTGGTATTTTGATCGCGCGCTGCGTGCAGGCGACGCCTTTGCGATGCTTTCCAAGACATTCTTTGCCCCGGCTGTATCGCAGCTGACGGACGGCACGCTGCTTTCGTTGGGCCTTGCAGCCAATGATTACACGATTCTGGCCATCTCAACCGTGCTGCTCTTCGCCGTCTCCATTCTGCAGGAGCGCGGCATGCGCATCCGCGAGCGCGTGCTCTCGCTGCCGGCCCTGCCCCGCGTCATCCTGCTTTATGCGTTTATGTATTTCGTTATGGCGTGCTTCGTCGGCAATTCCGACGCAGGCGCAGGCTTCATGTATGCCATTTTCTAAGGGAGGCAAGCCATGAAAAAACATCCCAATCTCTGCGCTCTGGCAAGGCTTGCGCTCTTCCTTCTGGGCTTTGTGCTTCTGCTCGTCTTTGCCAATACGCATCTCATCCAGACGGATACCATTGCCCGGCTGACCATCTATGAGATGCAGCAGCGCGACGATATCGAGCTGGCCTTAGTGGGCTCCTCCATCGTGCGCGATCACTTCAATGCCCAGATGATCACCGAAAAAACGGGGCTTGAAACCTTCTGCGCCACCATCCCCACGGCTTCCATGCCCACCTCCATCGCGCTGACGAAGGAACTGATGCGCACCAATTCGCCCGAATGGGTCGTGATGGTCACGGAACCCTACAACTTCCAGACCGTAAAGGAATCGACCGAGGCATACTATAAGCTCGCCCCCTTCCTCTCCGATCCCGCCAACCTGCTGGAATACTATCTGCGCACGGCAAGCGAGGATTATACCTATCTGGATCGGCTGATGATGTTCCGCGGTTTCGGCGCCACATCTATCAGCGATGCGCTCAAGACCATCTCTCTGCGCTATTTCCCCAAGCAGGCCTACGAGCGCCTCAAACTCACCATGGATCCGACGGTATCCTATCAGGGCGGCGGCTTCCTTCACCACGAAACCGACGAACGCGCCGACGAGGCGTTTAAAACGGTCATCCGCGAGCATTCCGATTATTATTACTATATCTTCGATCGCTCCAAGGAACAGATACTTGAACTGAAGCAGCTCTGCGAGGAAAACGGCGCAAAATTCATGATCGTCGTCTATCCCAACCATATCGCCCATTCCATGGCGGAGCCGAATTTCGCCCCGTATAACGATGATCTGCGGCGCTTCTGTGAGGAGACCGGCATTCCCTGCTACAACTTCTCCTTCGCCAAACCCGAGCTGCTGCCCGATATGCGCGGATACTTCTATGATCTGTATCATATGGTTGGCGAGGGCGCCGATATCCTCAGCAATGCCTTCTGCGATATCTTCAACGCACACCGTCGCGGCGAGGACGTAAGCCATCTGTTCTATTACAACACCTGGCAGCTCATGCAGGAGGCCGACTATATCACCAACGCATGGGTCACACAATATGATCCTGCGCAGGCATGGAACAAGGCATGGAATCAGGATGAAGCGCTCATCCGGGAACTGGCTGAAACATATGATGTATTCCTGGCCGACTGCAACCGCGGATCAAACGTTCAGCCGGAATACCGCTTTGCAGCGCTCAGTCAGGACGGCAGCGAATCCCTGCTGCAGGACTACAGTCCGCAAACGTACTTCACCTGTGCGCCCGGCGCGCTTGACGGCCGGACGCTGCGCATCTATGCCCGCGTTTCCGGAAAGGAAAACACCGAAGAACACTGGTATGATCTGCCTATACAGGAATACACCCCTTGATTGGCACACAGAAATGTTTTATAATGTAGGTTGTGGATGTATGTCCACAACCTATTTTTTAAATGGATTTTTCTCAACCAAAGATTTCTGGAGTATCAATCTATGAAATATCTGATTCTGGACGATCTGGAGGCCACGGCAGCGCGCCTGCCGGAAAAAACGGCCTTCGTCGATGAAAACAGTTCCGTCACCTTCTCGC
>SVGO01000141.1 GCA_015056305.1 Clostridiales bacterium
ACGGCGGTCAATCATCTCTCCGACAGGGCGCATCTGACGCGCATGGCGCAGCTGCTCCGGTCAAGCGTATGCTGGCTGCTGGGCGTGAGTTTTACGGTGTTTCTGGGGGCGATGTCGCTGCAGGGGGTCTGCGCGGCGTCGGTCGACGGCGTAGTGCTGCGCGCGGCGAAGTATGCGGTGGATAATTTTGTGCCCGTGGTCGGCGGCATGTTTTCCGATACGATGGACACGCTGATTGGCTGCACGCTGATCGTCAAAAATGCGCTGGGCGTTGCGGCGGTGGTGGTGCTTCTGGGCGCGATCCTTGCGCCGCTGATGCGCACGCTTGCCGTGGTGTTCGTCATGAAGCTCAGCGCGGCGCTGCTTGAGCCTGTGGCGGACGGAGAAGTTGTCCGCGCCATCGGGGATTTTTCAAAGATCATTGTGCTCTTTCTGATCACCATGCTCTGCGTGGGAACGATGTATTTTCTGCTTATCGTGCAGATGCTTCTGGTGGGCAATCTGACAGTGATGTTCAGATGAGAGGTGGGACGCCTGTGATGACCCTTGCCGCACAGCTTTGCGCGCTTTGCGCGATGAGTGCGCTGATGCAGCTCGCGCTGGGAGATACGCGCTGCGCGGATGCGCTGGGGATGATCGGTGGATTGCTCATGCTGCATCTGGTGATATCCGGCGGCTGTCAATTGTGCGCTGAGCTTGGCGCTCAGCGCGATCTTGGGCGCATATTCGGGCTCCTGATGCAATAAAGGAAGAGGGTGAGCGTTTGCGTGAGGTTTTTGCACGGCTGCGCGCAGCGCTGACCCCGCAGGTCGTCCTGCTGTTTGTCCTGATGGCGCTGTTTTTCTTTTCGATGTCGTCGCGACAGGATCATTCGCTGCCTCTGGAGAACCGGATAGCGCGGACGCTTTCAGCGATGGACGGCGCAGGGCGGGTCGAAGTGACGATCAGGACGAGAGAAATTACCTCTTCCAGCGGCATGCTTTCTTCCAATCAGACACAGCAGATTCCCTGTGGCGCGGTGGCTGTGGCACAGGGGGCGGACGACCCGCTTGTGGCGATCAAACTGCAGGAAGCGCTCTGCTCGCTGCTCGCGCTGCCGCCGTCGAGTGTGAGCGTGATAACGGGAGGAAAATAGATATGATTGGAAATCGGGAAAAAACAGAGAGGCGGCTTCGACTGGCCGGATGTGCGGCGCTGCTTGCGATCCTTGCGGCAAGCAGCTATGCCGGCGCCGGGCAGCGGCAGACGCAGGCGGTCAGCGTTCCGGTGATGGTCGAGATGATTTCGCACGAGGCGATTGCGGCAGCTTCTGCGGAAGAAACCGGCGCAAGGTTTGCCGCGCAGCGCGATGATGCGCTCGCACTTTTGCAGAACGTGCTCGATGATCCGAAGGCAGACGAAGATACTGTGAAAAAAGCACTTGAGGAGAAAATTCGCATTGCGCAGCGGATGGAAACAGAAGCGTCTGTCAGTGCGCTGCTTGCACAGATGGGCTTTGAAAACACGACTGTCGCGATGGGTGAGGGAGCGCTTAGCATCGTCGCGCCGTGGCAGATCGCCGAAAACGAGCAGAATCGTATGCGGATGATCGACGCTGCCGCCAGCCGGAGTGGGCTTTCGGCGGAATGCATAAAAATCATTCTTGCAAAAAAATGATCGAGAAGATTGTGCAGTGGAGAAAAATCTGATATACTAATGAATAACCATAGGGAGGTGCTTTTATATGAGCGAAAACATGACCATTGATATGGAAAAAGATCAGGACAAGGGTCAGATCACATACGCCAACGAAGTTATTTCGACCATCGTGAGCGTCGCTACGACGGAAGTCGAGGGTATTTCCGGCATCGTCGGCGCTACGTCGATGTCCGGCATCATCGGTAAGGGCAGAACGCCCCGCGGTGTGCGCGTGGATATGGACGGCGATGATGTCAATGTTGACGTCAGCGTGACCGTTGATTACGGTATGCCGATCCAGAAGGTTGGCCGCAATGCGCAGGAGAATGTGCGCAAGTCCATCGAGTCCATGACCGGCCTGCATGTCGAGAAGGTCGATCTGCATGTTGTAGGCGTGAACTTCGAAAAGGAGAATCAGGAGATGCAGCTCAGCCAGAATGCTGTGCTGACCACTGACGACGAGGACGAAGAGCATGTCGAGGCGGCCCCGGTTGAGATTGTGGAAACCGAGCCGGAAGCCAACGAAGACGATGAAGATCAGGAGTAAGCCGCTCCTGTAACCGGAAGATGCAAGGAGGAAATACGCAATGAAGCATCCTGTTAGAGACCGTTTCTGGATTCTGTTCTGTTCTCTGTGCGCGCTTTGCGTTGCCGCGGCCGCCGTTGCGTTGCTGCTGGGCAAGATCACGGTTGATCCTGCCGTCGTGCTGCTTGGCCGCATTTCCAATATGACCATGAAGACCAAGGGTGCACTTGTCGCCGTTGCGGTTGTGATGGTGCTCTTTGCGCTGCGTCTGTTCAGCATGATCCTGCCCAAGAAGAAGAAGCATTCCAGCAGCTTCGCCATTCAGCATAACGAGAACGGTATGGTTCGCATCTCCGTCAAGGCGCTGGAGGCGCTGGTGCAGCGCTGCCTGAATCAGCATGCCGAGATCAAGGTCGTCTCTTCCTCTCTGTTCAGCGATGAGGAGACCGTGCGCGTGGATGTTCATATCGCGCTGCAGTCCGACATCAGCATGCCGCTGGCGATTTCTGCCCTGCAGAAGCAGATCAAACGTTATCTGGAGGCATGCTCCGGCGTAAAGGTCAAGGAAGTGCGCGTGTTTGTCGACGGCGCGATCCCGGCCAACGCAAAGACTGCCGAGTCTCCGTTTGCGATTCCGGCGTCTATGCTCGGCCATGAGTCCCTCTCCGAGCTCAAGGAAGAGGAGCCGGCCGTGAATGAAGAAGCCGCTGCGCCCGAGGCCGTCGAGGCTGAAAAGGAAGAAGAGGCGCCTGCCGAGGAAACCGCTGAGGAAGCCACGGCCGCCGAAGAAGAGAAGGAAACCCCGGCTGAGGAAGAGACTGCTCAGGAGTGATCATGATGGATAAGAAGAATTTCTTTGCCCAGGTTTTCACGCCGGGTACCGTGCCCTGCGCGGTGTTCGGCATGGCAGTGGGTCTGCTCTTTGCTGTGCTCTGCCTGACCATCGGCGTGGGCAAGACGCTGCTCATCGGTCTGTTCTGCCTCGTCGGCGCATTTGTCGGCGGCGTGAAGGACAAGGCCGGATTTATCCGCAGGGTGATTCTGTTCTTCCATCGCGGAGAAAACTGAGTATTCAACAGAAGATATCATATCCCATTAATTTCGGATCGGAGCATAAGAAACATGGCGCGTCCAATTGCACGTGAAGCTGCGATGCAGCTTGTCTTTGAACAACTCTTTGGCGGCGAGGGCGAAACTGAAGCCCTTGTCGACCTGATCGATTATAACCCGGGTGAGAATGATCGCAAGTATATCGACATGGTGGTTGCCGGCGTGAAGGAACACGCCGCCGATCTGGACGCGGAGATTTCTGCCTGCCTGCGCGGCTGGACGATTGCGCGTCTGTCCCGCGTGGATCTGGCGATCCTGCGTCTTGCTGTGTTTGAGATGAAGTATGCGTCCCTGCCGGCGGCCGTCTCGATCAATGAGGCGGTGGAGCTGACCCGCAAGTATTCCAGCGAGTCTTCCTGCTCCTTTGTCAATGGCGTGCTGGGCACCATCAGCAGAAAGCTGGCGGCGAAAGCATGAGGGCCGTGCTGGGGATCGACACTAGCTGCTACACGACTTCTGCCGCGCTGGTTTCCGTGAGTGGCAGGCTGATCGCCTCTTCCCGCCGTCTTTTGGCGGTGGAGGCTGGCGAGCGGGGCCTGATGCAGTCCGAAGGACTGTTTCAGCATGTCAAAAACCTGCCGGATATGATTGCG
>SVGO01000142.1 GCA_015056305.1 Clostridiales bacterium
CTCGATTAAGAATCAGGTTGAGGCCAACAAGGCGGGCGTTGCCATTATCGTTCAGGAGATGGGCACGCTGTCCGGCCTGACCGTGGCAGAAAACATCTTCCTCGGTCACGAGGATCCGTTCGTCAGTCACGGCATTAAGAACAGCCGCGCTATGAATAAGGAAGCGCAGAGGCTGCTCGATGAATACGGCTTTGGCCGCATCAAGGCCGCGGCGATGATCGATCAGTATAACTTTGAGGACCGCAAGCTCATCGAGATCGTCAAGGCGACCTATATGAAACCGAAGATCCTCATCGTCGACGAGACGACGACTGCGCTCTCTCAGAATGGACGTTATGAGCTTTATAAGATCATGGATGCCACCCGCGCGGACGGCCGTTCCGTCATCTTCATCAGCCATGACCTGAATGAAGTCCTGACCCATACCGATACGGTTTCCATCCTGCGTGACGGCGAATATATCGACACCATCGTCTCGAAGGACGTCACCGAGGACGACCTCAAGCGTCTGATGGTCGGCCGCGAGATCGGTTCTGCGTATTATCGTACCGACTACGGCACGCCGATTGCGGACGAGGTCGTGCTGAGCGTGAAGAACGTGAGCGTCCCGGGCGAGATTGAGAACGTGTCGTTTGATTTGCACAGGGGCGAGATCCTCGGTTTCGGCGGTCTGTCCGAATGCGGCATGCACGAGGTGGGCAAGGCAGTCTTCGGCGCATCGTGGGATCGTGAGGGCAGCGTGACGCTGGCTGACGGCACAGCGATCAATGATATCCCGACGGCGATCAAGAAGTCTATTGCATACGCTTCTAAGGACCGCGATAATGAGTCGATCATCCTCAACGAGTCTATCCGCAACAATGTTGTCCTGCCGTCTATTGACGATCTGGCGACGCATCATCTGCTCAATGGCTTTAAGCTGACGAAGTTTGCACGGAAGCATGCGACTGAGATGCAGACCAAGATGCAGGGCGTGCATCAGTTTGTTTCCGATCTCTCCGGCGGCAACAAGCAGAAGGTTGTTCTCGCCCGCTGGCTGGGCAAGGGCAGTGATATCCTCGTGCTTGACTCTCCGACACGCGGCATCGACGTCAAGGTCAAGCAGGCGATTTACGCGCTCATGGTAGAACTCAAGGCGCAGGGAAAGTCCATCGTCATGATCTCTGAGGAAATTCCGGAATTGCTCGGTATGTCCGACAGAATCTTCGTCATGAAGGACGGCAAGATCAGCGGTGAATTCCTCCGTGATCCGGATCTGAATGAAGAAGACCTGATCGCGAAAATGGTGTAAAGGAGGCGCAGCGATATGGAAAAGACGAAAACCAATGAAAACAAGCTGCAGAAGCTTCGCGCCTTCTTTGCGAGCGATACCTTCAAGGCGCTGCTTCCGTTCATCGGTCTGGTTGTAATCGTCGTCGGCATGAACATCCTCACCGGCGGCAAGATCCTCACGCCCAAGCGCATCAGGCTGTTGATGTCGCAGGTGTATTATCCGATGATCGTCGCAACCGGCGTATTCTTCGTGATGACGCTCGGTTCGATCAGCTTTACAGAGGGTTCCACGCTCGGCGTTGCGTCGATTGTCATCAGCATGCTCTCGTTCTACAGTATTCCGCTGGCAATTCTGGGCGGCGTGCTTACCGGCGCAGCCATCGGCGCGATCAACGGCTTCTTCCACGTGAAGTTCAAGCTGCAGAGCTTTATTGTTACGATCTGTACGATGTACCTCTTCCGCGGCGTCTGCGCGTATCTGACGACGGAAACTGCGGTTCCTGCCAGCGCGGCGATCAAGGCGCTTGATCAGAACTGGATCAAGATCACCGTGACGCTGATTGTGCTGGCCGTGGCATATTTCCTCTTCCAGTTCACGCGCATCGGCAGCGACGTGAAGGCCATCGGCTCCGGCGAGACGGCAGCGCGTTTCTCGGGCGTCCGCACGGATCGCGTTAAGTTCCTGACGTTCGTTGGCGCCGGCGCGCTGACGGGTCTGGCGGCGTTTGTCAACGTCATCAAGGTCGGCTCTATCACGGCGACGGCGGGCAACCAGCTGGAGACGCAGATCCTGATTTCGCTCGTTCTGGGCGGCCTGCCGATCACGGGCGGCGCCAAGGTTCGTTTCTCCAATATCGTTGTCGGTACGCTGATGTACACGGTACTGAACAACGGTCTGGTCATGCTGGGCTTTGAATCCGCCATGCAGCAGCTCATCAAGGGCGTCATCTTCCTGATCTTTGTTGCCCTGACGATTGACCGCAAGGCGCTCAAGGTCATCAAGTAAAAAGAAAAAATGAAAAGATTCTGCGCCGCAGGGGATACTTATCCTCTGCGGCGCAATTGTCAGAGAATCATGGTGAATAACCGATAGAAAAGAGGGAACAGGGTGTACACGAAAGAGGATCTTATTCTTCATTTACAGGAAATGGGCCTTAATCCCACAGATGCTGTGATGGTTCATTCTTCCATGAAATCAATCGGCGCTGTCGAAGGCGGGGCGGATACGGTGCTGGATGCGCTGATGGAGTATTTTGCGCCCGGCCTTCTAATGCTGCCTACGCACACGTGGGATCAGATGAATCCTGAGTACAACGTCTTTGATCCGAAAACCGAACCAGCCTGTGTAGGCATCCTGCCGAATTTGTTTATGAAGCGGCCGGGCGTGCTTCGTTCGCTGCATCCCACACACAGCATTGCGGCATATGGACCCAATGCTGCGGAATACATCGCGGGCGAGGAAAACACGCTGACGCCCTGTGCCAAGGAAGGCTGCTGGGGAAGACTGCGCGAAATCGGTGCAAAGGTTCTGCTTGTGGGCGTGACGCATGCCAGAAATACGTATATCCACGCTGTGGAGGAGTTTCTGGATGTGCCGGAGCGCCTGGCGCAGGAGCCGGCCTATTTTACAGTGATCATGCCAGACGGCTCGCACAAGCAGGTCGTCCAGTATCGTCACTACAATGCTGAGGTTCCGGTTGTATCAGAGCATTTTGTCAAGCTTCATCAGGGTTATCTGGAAACCGGCGCTGCGGTGGAGGCGCGGTTCGGTGATGCCAAGTGTATCCTCTGTGACTGCGTTGGGATTTACCGCACGACAGAGCGTGTGCTGGCTCATCAGATCAACTGCTTCCTTGAACGTGATGAGATTCCTGCGGCATGGTGGCGCGATGCCCCCACCTGATTCTTTATCCGTCCCGTGTATTTTAGAACGACAGAGCTGTTTCATGCGCTCCGCCGAGCGAAGCGAGGCAAAAAACTCCCCGCCCCGAAACCGAATATTGCCGGAAGCAGAATCATCTGCCTCCGGCATTTTTTATGTCGTTACCACTCGCCGTCATCAAAGGAATCGTCACAGCTTTGACTGTCGGAGAAATCAGATACCTTAATGAGATCGGTGGTATCGTAGTTGAAGTCTTCCCATGTCTCTCCGACATAGCGGCAATCAGTGCTGTAATGCTTCTTTTGCCCAAAGAGCCCTATGTGCGTTTCACCAATATAATTACCGTGTTTGTTATGGTGCACCAGATCGGCGATCATGCCGCGATCTGAATAGCCGATATACTTGCCGTCTGCGTCGTAATGATTCTGTGAGCCTTCAAACAGTCCCGGCCAGCTTTCTCCGACCTTGATGCCATCTTTGTAATGAATGATCTGGCCGAATAGGCCCTTGATGCTTTTGATTTGTTTGCTCATAAAAGCCTCCTTTTGTTTGTTGTGATTAGTTGTTCTCATGTTTTCACCATTCGGGAATTGCCTTAATGAAGAGAAGCTTTGCCGTGTATCCCTCGTTAGCGATTTTCACCGTTCGAGAATTGCTCTAATGAGGGGATAGCGGTCAACAAAAGCTGTTCCTTCAAGATTATTTACGGCATTTTG
>SVGO01000038.1 GCA_015056305.1 Clostridiales bacterium
GGAGTCGCAACTGTGCTTTTGCGCCCTGAAACCGGGGCTGTATAAGATTCTATTCGCGATCGGATTGTTAGTCTGCTTGAGGCTCAGTTTTCTCTTTTCCTTCATTAACATTCTCATCCTTTTGCTAACGAAAGAACCGGCGCATATGCACCGGTTCTTTTGTGTTTTCAATCAGCCCTTGACAGCGCCGGCAACGACGCCCTCGATGATGTACTTCTGGCAGGCCAGATACAGCACGATGATCGGAATGACCGTGATCATGATGCACGCCATCATCGGGCCCATCTCCACGCGACCGTAGCTGCCGCGGAAATACTGGATCGCCATCGGGATGGTGCGGTATTTCTTGATATCCAGCACCAGCGTCGGCAGGAGATAGTCGTTCCAGACCCACATGGTCTCCAGAATCGCGGTGGAGATCGCCGTCGGCTTGAGGATCGGGAACACGACCTTGAAGAAGATCTGCAGCGGATTGCAGCCGTCGATCATCGCGGCCTCCTCAATCGCCAGCGGCACGCTCTTCATGAAGCCTGTGAACATGAATACCGCCAGGCCTGCGCCGAAGCCCAGATAGATGATGCAGATGTTGAACGGGGTGTTCAGCTTCAGGGTATCCGCCGTCTTGGCCAGGGTGAACATGACCATCTGGAACGGCACGACCATGGAGAACGCGCACAGCAGATACATCAGCTTGGAGGCGAGGATATTCACGCGGGTGATATACCACGCGCACATGGAACAGCACAGGATGATCAGCGCAACGGATGTCACGGTGATGACGACCGAGTAACCGAAAGAAGCGAGGAAGTTCATCTGCGTGACGCCGTGGATATAGTTCTTCAGGCCCACGAAGGTTTCCGCCGTCGGCAGTTCAAACACGGTGGTCGTGGAAATTGCCGTCTCCAGCTTCAGAGAGTTATTCAGGATCAGGATGACCGGATAGATCCACACAAGACACAG
Source organism: Clostridiales bacterium (assembly GCA_015056305.1). Taxonomy (GTDB): domain Bacteria; phylum Bacillota; class Clostridia; order Christensenellales; family Aristaeellaceae; genus Ventricola. The sequence goes on from SVGO01000038.1 coordinate 961, forward strand.
CGCGGTCAGCAGTACGATCAGCGCAGCATCTACCACACGCCTGGCGCCGGAAACGGCGCCGTCATGATAGGTCTTCTTAGCCATTACTGCTGCACCTCCTTACGACGGGTGAAGTAGAGCTGAATCAGAGAGATGGTGATGACCAGCAGGAAGAAGACCACGGCCTTCGCCTGACCGATACCCTTCCACTGCGCGCCGGAGCGGGCATAGAAGGTATCGTAGATATTCAGCGCCAGCATCTGGCTTGCCTTGGCCGGCTCGCCGCCGGTGAGCGCGAGGTTCTGGTCAAAGAGCTTGAAGGAGTTGGTCAGCGTCAGGAAGGTACAGATGGTGATGGACGGCATGACCATCGGCAGCTTGACCTTCATGAGCGTCTGGAAGCTGGTTGCGCCGTCGATGGACGCGGCTTCCAGCAGATCGCCCGGCACGTTCTGCAGGCCGGCGATATAGATGATCATCATATAGCCGATCTGCTGCCAGCACATCAGAATGATCAGACCCCAGAAGCCGTATCTGGCGTCCAGCGCCAGCAGCGGCAGGCCCAGGTTGGTCAGAATGCCGTTGAGCAGGATCTGCCAGATATAGCCCAGCACGATGCCGCCGATCAGGTTGGGCAGGAAGAACACGGTGCGGAACGCATTGGTGCCCTTCAGGCCGCGGGTCAGCGTCAGGGCCAGGGCAAAGGCCAGCACATTGATGAGGATCGTGGAGACGATGGTGAAGCGGGCGGTGAACCAGAAGGCCTCGACAAACGTGGCGTCCTGGAAGACCTTGATGTAGTTGTCGATGCCCACAAAGGTCGTCTTGGAGACGGTGATGAACTTGTGGAAAGAGAGATAGATGCCCCAGATGAACGGCCAGATGAAGCCAATGATGAAGGCGGCCAGTGTCGGGAGCAGGAACACAGGCCAGTATTTCTTGATGGCGTTTTCCATAAAGAACTCCTCCCGGGTATATTGGGCTGCAGAGCAACCTGAAAAAGAACACAGTGCACAAAAGGCGTTCTTTTTCAGACCGCTCTCTGTAAACAGAATAAAAAGAAGGGCGGGCGATGTGCCCGCCCTCTTATAAAGCGCGAATGAATCGATTAGTGGGTGAGCGCATACTCAGTCGCCCAGCCGTCGACGAACGCGGACACAACCGCAGCCCAGTCGCCGGTGCCGGCCGCATAAGCGGTCAGGGCGGAGCCAACGCCGTTCTTCCACTCTTCGGACGGCATGGTCGGGAAGTTCCAGGACACCGGAGCCTTGCCCGCGGCGGTCAGAGCGGTATCAACCGCGACCAGCGGATTGGTAGAGGCATACTCGCCGGTGAAGGTGTCGAACGGAACGACGAAGCCCATGTCCTGAGACATGCACTTGCGGCCTTCCTCGGAGGTGATGACCCACTCGAGGAACGCGATGGTCGCGTCGATGTCTTCCTGATCGGCGATGCCGTTCACGCACCAGTAGTTCTCGGTGCCGGTGCACAGACCCTGGTTCTCCTCGCCCTCAACGCCGATGTAGATCGGGAGCATGGTGAGGTTCTCGGCGCCCAGATCCTTCACGTCGTTCCAGGCCCAGGTGCCGTTCTGATAGAACACAGCCTTCTCGCCCACGAACTCAGCAACAGCGTCGTTGCCGGTCTTGGAAGCCAGCAGGGCCGGCTCGCAGGTGCCGTTGTTGATGTACAGATCCCAGATCGCCTTGTAGTTGTCCAGGTAGGTGCCCTTGATGGCAGCGGTGTTGCCGATGCCGTCGGCCTGATACTCATAGTAGATGGGCATGTTGGCCAGGTGGGTCTTGAAGCGCCAGTCGGAGGAGCCGTCCATGCCGGCGGAAGTGAACGCGCCGTCGAGGCCGAGCTCAGCCTTGCGGGCCTGGATGTCTTCGGCAACCTTCTTGAGGGTCTCGAAGTTGGTGATGTCGGCAACGGTGTAGCCGGCCTTCTCCAGCAGCTTGGTGTTGGCGATGATGCCGTAGGTCTCGATGACGTAGGCAACGCCCTTCACCGCGTCGCCCTCCTTCAGGGCGAAGGCTTCGTTGGTCAGGTGCTTAACCAGCTCGGTGCCGGCGAGGTCGTAGCAGTAGTCAGTCCAGTTGGCCAGGCCGACCGGGCCGTTGACCTGGAACAGGGTCGGGCACTCGCTCTTCTCCATCTCGGACATGAGCGTGGTCTCGTACTCGCCGGAGGCGGCGGTCACGACGGTCACCGGCACGCCGGTCTGCTCGGTGTAGACCTTGGCCAGATCCTGCCACTGAGCATCCTGCTCGGGCTTGAAGTTGAGGTAGTAGACAGAGCCGTCAGCGTAGGCGGTGGCCAGAGCCAGGCACAGCACCAGCGCGAGGGCCAGGGCGATGATCTTCTTCATAATCAAAGATCTCCTTCCAATTGATATTATTCTGTACGGGGCGCATATCAGCTTCCCGCAAGCAGCGATATCGGGGCAAAAGGGCGATTTCGCCTTTCGGAAACGTTTCCGAAAATGCACATACACCCTCAGTGCGTCAGATATTATAAAATGCATACAGAAATTTGTCAATACCGAAATAAGCATTTCAACTTGTATACTACAGAATAAACAAATTCATCGGACGTCTGACAAGATAACTGTCCCCCTCCTCCGACGCCGCCCAAAGCGCACAAAAAGCGGCCTGCCCGCAGGCAGACCGCTGATGTTTTTCAGAACGCGAGGTCCTTGTTCTTGGAGAACTTCATGAACAGGAGCAGCGAAATGGTCGTGACGACCAGCAGGATCGACGCGACCGCAGACGCGACGCCGTCATTGCCCTGCACCACGGAGGTGTAGACCGTCAGCGTCAGCGTTTCGGTATTGACGCTGTAGAGCACGATGGCGGTGGACAGCTCTGTGATGATCGTGATCCAGCTGATGATCGCGCCGGACATGATGCCGCCCGCCATCATCGGCACGGTGATCAGGAAGAAGGACTTGAGCTTGGACGCGCCCAGGCTGATAGCCGCCTCCTCGATCGACAGCGGAATCTGCTGCAGGATCGCAACCGACGAGCGGATGGTATACGGCAGCCTTCGGATGATCAGCGCGATGATCATGATCGCGGCGGTGCCGGTGAGCACCAGCGGGCCGTGATTGAACGTGATGACCAGCGCGATGCCGACGACGGCGCCCGGGATGATGTAGGGCACCATGGAAAGCGTATCGATGACACTGTTGACCGCATTGGCCCTTCGCACAACCAGATATGCGATCAGGATCGCCAGGAAGATAACCATCGCCAGCGCCAGCACGCCGATGATGAACGTATTGGGCAGGCTGCGCTTCATGATCCTGTCAAACGCCTCGACATAGCTCTGCAGGCTGTAGCCCTTCTGGAAGACGCCGCCCTTGCACTTACGGAAGGACTGCCACAGGACGAAGAACTGCGGCATCATCGCCACCAGGACGATGAAGTAGCAGTACACATGCATCACCGCGCCGGCGATCTTTCCGGGCTTGTGCGTCTCGATGGAATGCATGGCGTTCATGGTGAAGTTGAAGCGGGAGTTGGCGAACTTCTGCACGAAGAAGATCAGCGCGGTGACCACGATGCCCACGACGCTGACCGCCGCGGCGAAGTTCTGGCTGCGCGACGTCTCGCCGACGAAGCTGTTGTAGATGAGCACCGGGAACGTCTGATAGCCTTTGCCGATGAGCAGAGGCGTGGAAAAATCCGCAAACGCGCGCATGAACACCAGCAGACCGGCAGCCAGGATGGTGGGCATGCACAGCGGCAGGATGACCTTGAAGAAACGCTTGAAGCTGCCGCAGCCAAGGCCCGAGGAGGCCTCGATCAGCGAGTTGTCAATGTTCTTGAGCGCGCCGTTGATGTAGAGAAACACCAGCGGGAACAGCTGACAGGTGATGACCAGCACGATGCCGCCAAAGCCATAGATCGACGGAACACTGATGCCCAGCGTGCTGCGCAGCAGCTTGGTGAAGATGCCGCCGCGGCCGAACATCTGAATCCAGCTGTACGCGCCGATGACGGGCGGAGACATGCAGGCGAGGATCGCCATAATCTGCAGGAAGGCCTTGCCCTTGAGCTCAAAAAGGCTGTAGAAATAGGAAAACAGGATGCCGACGATCAGCGAACAGACCGTGACGGAGACGGCCACCTTGAAGGAATTAAACAGCGTGCCGTAGTACGTTTCGCGGCCGAAGAAGCGCTCAAAAAATTCCCAGGTGAACTGCCCGTCGTCATTGATGACCGAAGAGCGAAGCAGCTGGAACATCGGCAGCACCAGAAACAGCGCATACAGCGCCAGAATCACAAACGAGATGATCTGCCACGTGTCCAGATTACGCGTTTTTTTCATCATCAGGCCTCCTGACCGAGCACGTTGTCATTGGTGACGCCCTTGACCAGATTGCGGCTGCCGTCCTGACAGAAGATGTTGATCTTGTTCTGCTTCATGCGCAGGTGAATGCGCTCGCCGTCCTTCAGGCGGGAATCGAGCTCCGCCTCCTGGATGACCTGCACGTCCGTGCCGTCGTCAAGCTTGAGGAAGTAATGCATATTCAGGCCCAGGAACGTGCTGGAGACAACCGTCGCCGGAACGCCCTCACCGTCGTGATTGATCACGAACTCCTCCGGACGGACAGAGACGACGACCTTCTGATTCTTCATCTCCTCGGGGAGCAGCGTCGTCACCGGCACGCTGTAGCCGCCGGACACGCTCAGGCGCGCTTCGCCGTTCTCCATCACGATCTCGCCGTTAATCAGGTTCGTGCGGCCAATGAAGCTGGCAACAAAGAGATTGGCCGGGCGCTGATAGATCGCCTGCGGCGTGCCGATCTGCTGGATCTCGCCCAGATTCATGACGGCAATGCGGTCGGAGACGGCCATGGCCTCCTCCTGATCGTGGGTGACGTAGACGGTGGTGATGCCCACGCCGCGCTGGATCTCGCGGATCGTTTCGCGCATCTCCACGCGCAGCTTCGCGTCCAGATTGGAAAGCGGCTCGTCCATGAGCAGCACGTCCGGCTGAATCACCAGCGCGCGGGCCAGCGCCACGCGCTGCTGCTGGCCGCCGGAGAGGCGCTCCGGCTTGCGCTCGGCGTACTCGTCGATGTGCATGAGCTTCATGAACTTTTCCGTCTGCGCATTCATCTCGTCCCTGGCCATCTTCCTGGGCTGGTTCTTCAGGCCGAACATGACGTTGTCGCGAACGCTCAGATGCGGGAAGATGGCGTAATTCTGGAAGACCATGCCGATGCGGCGCTTGCTGGGATCAATGTCGTTGATACGGGTATCGTTGAAGTAAAAATCGCCGCCCTCGATGGAGTTGAAACCGGCGATCATGCGCAGCAGCGTGGTCTTGCCGCAGCCGGACGGGCCCAGCAGCGTGAAGAACTCGCCCTCGCGGATTTTGACGGACAGATCCTCGATGATGACATTGCTGCCGTAGCGCTTATGCGCATGGTCAATCTTGATGGTAACGCTCATGGATATGTTATCTCCTTTATCACGGAAGGTTGTAGAACATGACGAAACAGAGGCACATGCGAAATCCGCCCCCTGCAGATGCATCCACAAGGGGCGGACTGTGATCGGATTACAGAATTACTTGTTCCACAGGTCGTTCCAGTGGTCCAGGATGGTCTGCTTGTTGCCGGAGGTGTACGCGCTGTCCTCCTGCTTGAGGTTCAGGGTGTCGAAGGCCGGCATGTAGTCGGTCGGCACGAACAGGTCGGTGCGCACGCCGCGCAGCACGGAGCCCTCAGCGGTGGCCATGATGGTCTGGCACTCATCGGAGATCAGCCAGTCCATGAACAGCTTCGCATTGTCGATGTTCTTGGCGCCGTTGACGATCGCGGAACCAACCGGAGTCCAGCAGACGCCCTCGGTCGGATAGACCGCGCGGACGCCCTCAGCGCCGTTGGCGATGTGGCCGGCAACGCCGACTTCGTAGGACAGGCCGACGGTGTATTCGCCGTTGGTGACGCCCTTGTACACAGCGGAGGAGCCGCTGGTCAGGGAGCCGTCGAGCTGATCGATCAGCTTGGCGACGTAGTCCCAGGCAGCCTCGGACTCATACGGATTCTCGCCGTCGCCCATGGCCAGCAGAAGGTTGGACAGATGAGCGAAGGAAGAGGAAGAGGCGTTCGGATCGGCGGAGGCAATCATGCCCTTGAGCGCCGGATTGAGCAGGTCGTTGTAGCAGGTGATCTGGGTGCCCAGCTCGGCCTCCAGCTCCTCGTTGACGATCAGCACGCAGGAGCCGCCCAGGATGTAGTAGGTGATCAGTCCGTCCGGATTCTGATACTCAGCCGGGAGCTTCTCGTTGCCGTTGGCCACGTAGGTCTGGAACAGGTCCGGATAGTCGTGGGTCCAGGTGGTCTCCACGCCGCCGAACAGGACGTCCGCGATGGGCGCATCCTTCTCAGCGGACAGACGGGTGTAGCACTCGCCGGTGCCCATGCTCAGCATTTCGATCTCCACGTCGTACTTCTCAGCGAAGGTGTTGAGAATGAACTGGATCTCAGCGTCGGGATTCGGGGTGTAGACAACCAGCTTGCCCTCGGCCACGACAGAGGTGGCAGCCAGGCACAGAACCAGCGTCAGAACCAGAGCGATCAGTTTACGCATGTTTGATAACCTCCAGATTTGTTCTTTGGTTACACAACGGTTTGCCTTACCGCAGCACATCTGCGGCAAACAGTACATATTATAAGGATTTTATCCGCAAAAACAAGGGGAAAAATGAAAATTTGTCCGGAATTTGTCAAAAATGTTCGCCTTTCTCCATGCCTCCGCATCGTATGCTTTTCCTTTGCGCTTCCGGGAATTGACTTTGCGCCCCGCCATGGTCTATCATACTCTCAGAACAGACGATGCACAGAAAGGAAGATCGCGATGAAAACGCTGTATGTCACGGATCTGGACGGCACGCTGCTTGCAAGCAATGAAACCACCTCCGCATTCACCAATCAGACCATCAACGATCTGGTCAGACGGGGCATGCTCTTTTCCTATGCCACGGCCCGTTCCTACGTCACATCGGCAAAGGTGACCCGGGGCTTGGACGCGCATATTCCGCTGATCGTCTACAACGGCGCGTTCGTCATCGACCACGGCACCGGCGAAATTCTCCTGTCCAATTTCTTTGATCCGGGTATCCGTACACTTTTGGACGATCTGCTCGCGCATGACGTCTTCCCCATCGTCTACGCCTTTGTGGACGGCGTGGAGAAGTTCTCCTATCTGGACGACCGCTGCACCTGGGGCATGCGCGAGTTCGTGAATTCCCGAAAAGGCGACCGCCGCGACAATCCCATCTCCGATGCAGGCGAGCTCTATCTGGGCGATATCTTCTATATTTCCTGCATCGACGAGGAAGAGAAGCTGGCGCCGTTTTACGAGAAATACCGCGATTCCTGTCATGCGGTTTATCATAAGGACATCTATTCCGGCGCGCAGTGGCTGGAGCTGATGCCCCTTGCCGCGTCAAAGTCGAATGCGATCCGCCAGCTCAGGGCGCATCTTGGCTGCGAGCGTCTGGTGGTCTTCGGCGACGGCAAGAACGACATCGACATGTTCCAGCTTGCGGACGAGAGCTATGCCGTAGCCAACGCCTGCCCCGAGCTCAAGGCGATCGCCACCGGCGTCATCGCATCCAATGACGAGGACGGCGTGGCCAAATGGCTGCTTGAGCATGCCGACGTGACGCAGGGAGACTGAGCACGCAAAGAAACTTTGAAGCAAACGCATGATTTCGCCGCCCGGCTGTATTGAGAAAAGAATTTTCGTGTGCTATAATAAACAATTGTGCTGAGCATCTCATGCTCAGATGCATCTGATGAAAAGCAAGTCCATAAAGGAGAAGTGAAATATATGAAACTCGGCGTCGTCGGTCTGCCCAACGTCGGCAAGTCCACCCTGTTCAACGCGATCACCAAGGCCGGTGCGGAAGCGGCGAACTATCCGTTCTGCACCATCGAGCCGAACACCGGCATGGTCGCCGTGCCGGACGAGCGCCTGGAGAAGCTGGCGGTGATGTATAACCCGAAGAAGAAGACCCCGGCGGTCATCGAGTTCGTCGATATCGCGGGCCTGGTCAAGGGCGCCAGCCACGGCGAGGGCCTGGGCAATAAGTTCCTCAGCCACATCCGCGAGTGCGAGGCGATCGTGCACGTGGTTCGCTGCTTTGAGGATGCGGACATCATCCGCCATGCGGATAGCCTGAACCCGCAGCACGACATCGAAACGATCAACCTCGAGCTGATCGCCGCCGACCGCGACACCGTCGCCAAGCGTGCCGAGCGCGCAACCAAGATGCTCAAGACCGGCGACAAGAAGTTCGCCGAGGAGAGCGAGCTGGGCAACAAGCTGCTTAATCATCTGGACAATCTGCAGCCGGCGCGCACCTGCCCGATGACCGAGAAGGAGCGCGAGATTGCGCGCGAGTGGTTCCTGCTGACCACCAAGCCGGTCATCTACGCCTGCAACATCAAGGAAGACGATCTGGGCAAGGAAGAGGACACCATCCCGGGCGTGCTGGACGTGAAGGCGATCGCCAGGGAAGAGAACGCCAAGGTGCTGGTCATCTCCGCGAAGATCGAAGAGGACATCGCGCAGATGGACGAGGAAGAGAAGGCGATGTTCCTGGAGGAACTGGGCATCGGCAAGAGCGGTCTGGACCGTCTGATCGCCGAGGGCTACGATCTGCTGGGCCTGATCTCCTTCCTGACCGCCGGCTCTGACGAGTGCCGCGCGTGGACGATCAAGAAGGGCACCAAGGCGCCGCAGGCCGCCGGCAAGATCCACTCCGACTTTGAGCGTGGCTTCATCCGCGCGGAGATTGTCGCCTTTGCCGATCTGGAGGCAAACGGCACGATGCTCGCCTGCAAGGAAAAGGGTCTGGTCCGCTCCGAGGGCAAGGAATACGTGATGAACGACGGCGACGTGACCCTGTTCCGCTTCAACGTGTAATATCAGCGCATGCAAATGAAAGGACTGCCGATGGGCAGTCCTTTTTTCGTGTGATAATCATTATGGATATTCAGTTTATTAAGTCGGGAATCATCGCCTGCGGGCGGGACCTCATCCGTCACGGCTGACGCCGCGCCACCTTCCCCATAGGGGAAGGTCTCCTTACTACGCGGGTAATACAATCGTTGATTTGAAAGAAACATTCCAACAAGATCTGCCTTCCCCTATGGGGAAGGTGGCAGTCCGAAGGACTGACGGATGAGGTCCCCGGCCGCAGCCGGATCATTTGTGCAGACATTCTATCGAAGTGTATCAGAATCAAAAGCGTCGCCTATCGGCTCCTGTTTGATTCCCGCTTATCTTGCGCTTCGCGCACAGGAACGTTAGGGCTGCCGGTCCGGGAAGCCCGCATAGTCGCGATGTTCCATTGCTCCTTGCGGTTTCCCACGCTCCGCCTCGCTCAATGCGTCCACTGGACGCGCTCGGCTTCGGTGCCAAACCCGCCTGGGGATTTCCATCTCCTCGCTCGACGCTCGTCGGTCAGGGCAGCTCTGACAGCCCTACTTAGCTGTCATTCACTCCTGCCCCAGTTCGGATAAACCGAACCCCAGACCCCTTCTTCGCTTCGCGCCGGTTTTAAGTTCCCTTACTGCGCACTATCTTCCTTTTGCACACAAAAACCCATCCGTCACCGGATGGGTTTTGCTGCATCTTTCGAAATTACGGCTGCTTGCCGATGTAGGCCGCGATGCCGCCGTCCACGTAGAGGATGTGGCCGTTGACGAAGTTGGACGCGTCGGAGGAGAGGAACACCGCCGGGCCGCCCAGATCGTCCGCCTCGCCCCAGCGCTCCGCCGGCGTGCGGCCGATGATGAACTTGTCGAACGGATGGCGCTCGCCGTCCGGCTGGATCTCGCGCAGCGGCGCGGTCTGCGGGGTCGCGATGTAGCCCGGGCCGATGCCGTTGCACTGGATGTTGTACTTGCCGTACTCGGAGGCGATGTTGCGGGTCAGCATCTTCAGGCCGCCCTTCGCCGCCGCATAGGCAGAAACGGTCTCGCGACCGAACTCGGACATCATGGAGCAGATGTTGATGATCTTGCCGTGGCCCTTCTTGATCATGGACGGGATGACCGCCTTGGAGCAGATGAACGGCGCGTTCAGGTCGACGTCGATGACCATACGGAAATCGGCAGCCGCCATCTCGTGCATCGGGATGCGCTTGATGATGCCGGCATTGTTGACCAGGATGTCGATCACGCCGACCTCCTCTTCGATCTTGGCAACCATGGCCTGCACGCCCTCTTCGTCACAGACGTTGCAGACGTAGCCGTGCGCCTTGATGCCCTCGGCCTCGTAGGCAGCCAGGCCCTTGTCCACGAACTCCTGCTTGAGGTCGTTGAAGCAGATCGTCGCGCCCGCGGCAGCGAGGGCCTTGGCAATGGCAAAGCCGATGCCGTAGGAAGCGCCGGTGACCAGCGCGACCTTGCCGGTCAGGTCAAAATTCTGAGCAAAATTGTTCATGGGAAAAACCTCCTCATATATGTTAGACTTTCAGAAAACAACCTCTCGGTATGTATTCATGCAGTTTTCAAGGGCCCTCTGCCCGCAGAAAACGTCTTGGTAGCAAGGCGAAGCGTAGTGGCTGCGGCCACAGGCTGCTTAGAGCAGTTCGAGCGGGCTGAGGTTGTCCATGTCGTCGAATTCCTGATTCTCGCCGCACATGCCCCAGATGAAGGTATAGTTGCTGGTGCCCACGCCCGTGTGGATGGACCAGGACGGAGAGATCACGGCCTGCTCGTTGTGCAGGATCACGTGGCGGGTCTCCTTCGGCTCGCCCATCATGTGGAAGATCACGTTCTCGTCCTTGACATCAAAGTAGAAGTAGACTTCCATGCGGCGCTCGTGGGTGTGGCAGGGCATGGAGTTCCAGTTGCTGCCCGGGGCGAGCTGGGTCATGCCCATGCACAGCTGGCAGCTCTGCATGACCGCCGGATGGAAATACTGGTTGATCACGCGCTTGTTGCAGGTCTCGGCACTGCCCAGCGGGCGCTTGTTGGCCTTGTCGATGTCCACCAGGACATTCGGATAGGTCTTGTGCGCCGGGCAGGTATTGATGTAGAACTTCGCCGGGTTCGCGGCGTCTTCGCTCTCCATCCTGATCTCCTTCGCGCCCATGCCCACGTACAGGCCGTCGTACTGCTTGAGGTCGTACACCACGCCGTCGACGGTGATCCTGCCCTTGCCGCCGATGTTGATGACGCCCATCTCGCGGCGCTCAAGGAACGTATCGGAGCACAGCTCCTTGCAGCCCTTGAGTTCCACGGCGGTGTTCACCGGCATCACGCCGCCGGCGATGATGCGGTCGAAGTGGGAATAGGTGAGCATCGCCTCGTCGGCGACGAAGATCTTCTCGATGACATACTCGCTGCGCAGGCGCTCGGTGGTATAGTGCTTGGCGTCCAGCGCGGCGGACGGCTGGCGAACGGTAAGCTGCATAGGAAAAACCTCCTTGAATCATGTCGGTTTCATGGATCGGTGCAAACCAATCTTTGGCTGATATCAGTATAGCACAACCCACGTCAAAGCGCCAGAACTTTTCACACTTATTTGTAAATTGATCGCCTCATATCATACAGGTTAACCAAATGATCAGATGTATACATACCAGATGTATAATTTCCCCGCACATAGCGCACAATGATGCGGACGGGAGGAATGCCTTATGGAGGATGCTGTGGCGCTGCTTGAGAGCCTAACGCGCAATCTGGATATTTTCCGCAGCCGGCTCGGCGCGCCGGCCAATGCCGACGTGCTCGTGCGCCGGTTCCGCAGCGGCGCATTTGAGTCGGCGATCATCGCCATCGACGGCATGGTGAATATGCAGATGATCAATGAGAACATCCTCAAGCCCTGCATGGATCTGCCCGAAAGCGCGGGCGAGGATGTTCCCGAGGATCAGCGCTCGGCCTTTCTGATGGGTCATGCCGTGTCGATCCTGCCGATGAAGATGAAGGACAATGTCGACGCGATCCTTTCCGACGTGCTGGGCGGGCAGTGCGCGCTGCTGTGCGAGGGCTGCGCCACCGCCGCCGTGATGGACACGCGCGGCTTTGAGAAGCGGACCATCGGCAAGCCGGAGGTCGAGCAGGTGGTGCTCGGCCCGCACGAGAGCTTTAATGAATCCATCCGCACCAACATCACGCTGCTTCGGCGCATTGTGCAGCGCGAGGAGCTGACTACTGAATTCGTCAGCGCAGGCGGCACAATGAAGACCCGCTGCGCGCTGCTCTATCTTCGCGGCACGGCCGACGAGGAGATGGCCAAAAAGATCCGCGCACGGCTGGAAAACTGCTCATATGACTTCGCTCTGACCACGGGTACGGTCGAGCAGCTCATCGAGGAGCATCCCTTCTCGCTCCTGCCCCAATGCGTGCGCACGGAGCGCCCGGACAGGGCCGCGTCCTTTCTGGCGGAGGGGCAGATCGTCGTGCTCACGGACGGCTCGCCCTTCGCGCTGGGCGCGCCCGCGACGATCTATCATCAGCTGCATACCCCGGACGATGCATCCATGCGCTGGCAGTACGGCACGTTCCTGCGGATCGTGCGCACCATCGGCATGCTGATCCACATCTTCCTGCCGGGGCTGTATCTGGCCGTCATGCGGTTTCATCAGGAGCTATTGTCCCCCATGCTGCTCACCTCGGTGTATGAGACGAGCTCCCGCGTACCGATTCCGCTGTTTCTGGAGGCGCTGCTCATGACGCTGGCGTTTGACCTGATCAACGAGGCCGGGCTGCGCGCCCCGGGCGCGATGGGCAATGCGCTGGGTATCGTCTCCGGCCTGATTCTTGGGCAGAGCGCCGTGAGCGCGGACATCGTCTCCCCGCTGCTGCTCATCGTGGTCGCGGCCAGCGGCCTGGGCGGCTTCTGCGTGCCGGGCTATGCAATGAGCATTGGGCTTAAGCTCGTGCAGCTGCTCTTTCTCGTCGCAGGCGCGGCCGGCGGACTCTATGCGATCACGCTACTGCTGGGCGCATTTTTGTGCGCACTGTGCGCGATGAATTCCGTCGGCTCGCCACTGACAGCGCCTCTCACCCCGCCGCGCCGGGGCAATCCGGATATCTTCCTGCGGCTGCCGATGAAATATCAGAAAGCGAGGGCGTTCTTTGCCAAACGAACAAGACATTGAGCCGCGCGTGCTGGCAAGCTGGCGCACGCGCGCCTGCGCCGCCGGCGTGTGCGTGGGCACGCAGATCTTCCTTGCCGGCTGCGGCGTCGGCATGCCGCTCTCTCTGAGCAGCGCATGGCTCTCGGCGCTGCCCTCGCTCCCCTTTGCCGCGTGGCTGGTTGCCCGCTGCCGCCGCAGGCTCGTCTCTCCTGTACACCCGGGCCGCTTTTCCCGCGTATGGCATACGCTCCTTGCGCTGGCGCTGCTTGCGTGCAGCGCGTTTGCCGCCGCGTCGCTGGTCAGCTTCGCCGGGGCGACGCTGGTGGAGCAAACCAACGCCGCCTGGGCAGAGATCATGGCGCTGAGTGCCGTGGCGCTGTGCGCGCTCAGCGGCAGCATAGGCGCATCGCGGCTGTGCTTCGCGCTGCGCTATGCGCTGCCCGCGCTGACGCTTTTGCTCTCGCTTGCGGCGGTGCCGATGCGCGTGCCGGTCGGGCTGTTTCCGATTCTGGGTGCAGGCGCGCCGCAGCTGGCCATTTCGGCGCTTTCCGTGCTTTTCGGCGCGGCGCCCGCGCTGATGCTGATGCTTCCGCCGACAGAGCTTGTCCATAGAGATGAAAACCAAGGCGCTGTGCCGAATACGGGTTTCTTTCTCAGGCGCGTGCTCCTGGGCGCGCTGGCAGGCGTTGTGCTGCTGTTCATTGCCAGCGCCTGTACGACCTATGAATCCATCGCCGAGAGCACGCAGTGGGGTGTACGGCTGAGCATGGCCATCGGCAATCAGTCCCATGAGGGCGTGATGCAGATGCTGCTGGTGCTCGCCAAGCTGATGGCGATGCTGCTGCTTTCTGTCCATATGCTCTGCGCGGCGGAGCAGGCGCTGCTTGGCGCCTTTCCCCGGCTCGCCGCAGGGCGCGCGGGCCTGCTTGTGCTGCTTGCGCTGCTGGGAGCCTGCCTTGCGGTGATGGTCCTCTTCGGCGATGCGCCGCTGCTTGCCGCCGCGCCGGCGATCGCCGTGCCCGCCGCGCTGCTGGCGGCCTTTTCGGGAAGGAGGCAGCACGCATGAAAAAGTATATCCTCATGCTCTGGCTGCTGGTAAGTCTTTCGCTGCTCTCCGGCTGCGGCGGCGGGCAGGAGATCGAAAGCTGCCTGTTCGTGCTGTCGATGGCGGTCGATCCCGCGCCGGACGGCAATCTGACGGTGACGGTCAAGGCGCTCTCCGGCACGCAGGAGGCTGTAGGCGGCTCGATACAATCCTCCGGCGGGTCTTCGGGCGATTCTTCCTCCCAGCAGGGTCAGGGCGGCGACTCCTCGGGCGGCTCTGCGCAGTCCTCCGGCCTGGAAACGCCGGAGCCGGGCTATATCGTCATGAGCGCGACCGCGCCCAGCAGCCTGCGCGCACTGAATATGCTCAGCGCGACCACGCCGCGCACGGTCAATCTCTCGCAGCTGCGGGAGATCGTCATCAGCCAGACGCTGGCGGAAACCGACGCGACGCTCTCCATCCTCAAGGAGATCCACAGCATGTACCGCGCCAACGGCGAGGCCATCGTCGTCGTCACGCCGGACGACGCAGGCGATTTCATCCGCCGCCAGCGCGCGATTCTGGGCGTGCGGCTATCGAAGTATCTGGAGGTGCTCTATGATCACTTCGCCGAGATGGACACCATTCCCCCGGACGCGCAGCTCGCCTCCGTGATCGCTGCGATGGAGTCGGATACGATCGACGCAACGGCCGTCTACGCCGCCGCCAATCTCTTTGACAGCCCGCTGGTGCTCTCCGGCAGCGCGGACATGAACCGCCTGCCCGGCCATCTGCCGCGCACATCGCCCGCCGAGAACGAGTATCTCGGCTGCGCGCTGTTCTCCGGGACGCGCATGACAGGCACGCTCACCGGCGAGGAGACGGGCCTGCTCTGCCTGATGTCGGGTCAGGCGCGCCGGCAGCAGACGTACATCGGCAATGCGCTCTACCGCACGAACCTGCCCACACGCGTGAAGCGCCGGATCGAGGAGGACGGCACGCTGAGCGTGTCCATCCACATGAGCCTCACGCATATGGCGGGCGAGGAACAGGAGACAGCCGCAAGCATCGCCGCCATGATCGAGCGCGAGGCGGTGGGTGTGCTGCTGCGCCTGCGCGCGGCCTCCAGCGACGCGGTCGGCTTTGGCCGCATCGCGATCAGAAAAAGCCCCGATATCCCCTCCTGGGAGGCGCGGCACTGGCCGGACGAATACGAAACGCTGGGCGTGCGCGTGTCGGCGGATGTGAAGGTGCTCTAGCGGACTGTTGCCGCAGGGTTAATCCAATTTGGAAATTAGGATTACATAAAAAGAAGGCATGAGCGTTCACGCCTTCTTTGTGTATGGCTTATACAAATCTCAATAACTCTGCATCATATTCACATAAGGGAAACGTTGGGCTGCCGCCCAAACCCGCTTGGGGACGTCGTCCCCAAACCCCTTCTTCGCTTCGCGCAGTTTTACGATGCATTTGTATTAGTAGTTCGCCTCCCCGGCAAACGCCCTGATCGCCTCGCTGCGATTGACGCCGAGGACCTCCCCGGCGGGACCGTCCTCGACGACGAGGCCGTTTTCCATGTAGATAACGCGGTCGGCGACGTCGCGCGCGAAGTTCATCTCGTGGGTGACGACGATCATCGTGCGCTTCTCCTCGGCCAGCTGGCGGATGACGGTGAGCACCTCGTGGGTGAGCTGCGGATCGAGCGCGCTGGTCGGCTCGTCGAAGCACAGGATATCCGGGTCCATGCACAGCGCCCGGGCAATCGCCACGCGCTGGCACTGGCCGCCGGAGAGATTGCAGGGATATTCATTTGCCTTCTCGGCCAGACCAACTTTCTCCAGCAGCTCTATGGCTTTTTTCTCGGCTTCCTTTGCGCTGCGGCCGAGCACAAGCGTCTGCGGCATAACGAGATTCTTGAGCACAGAATAATGCGGGAAGAGGTTGTAATCCTGAAAGACCATGCCCATCTTGAGCATGAGCGCGCGCAGCTCCCTGTCGCGCTTGTAGGCGGGCTTGCCGTCCGCGCCGGTTGTAACCAACGCCTCGCCGCCGATGAGGATCTCGCCGGAATCGATTTTTTCCAGATTGTTCATGCAGCGAAGCAGCGTTGATTTGCCCGAGCCGCTGCGCCCGATGATCGCCACGACCTCGCCGCGCGAAACGCGCACGGATACGCCCTTGAGGACGGCGGTTTCGCCGAAGGATTTGTATACGCTGTTTGCCTGAAGCATGGTGAAACCTCCTTCCTCAGTCCTTGTAATAGTCAAAGCGTTTTGTCAGATAGCTGAATACGAGCGTGACCACGCCGTTCATCGCCAGATAGAACAGGCCCGCCACGAACAGCGGCTCAATCGACGCGGTGCGGCTGGCCTCGTTCTTCGCCGCGCGGAAGAGTTCGGAGACGGCGATGATGTTCGCCAGAGACGTGTCCTTGACGAGGGTGATGACCTCGTTGGATACCGGCAGCAAAACGCGCTTGCAGACCTGCGGCAATACGACATGGAAAAACGCCTGCAGCTTCGTGAAGCCCAATACCTGACAGGCCTCGTGCTGGCCGACGGGGATGGACATCATGCCGCCGCGGAAGATCTCGGCAAAGTACGCCGCATAATTGAGCGAGAAGGCGAGGATGGTCGCCGCCATGCGATCCAGATTCAATCCCAAGAACATCGGAATGGCGAAATAGATCGCAAAAAGCTGCAGCATCAGCGGCGTGCCGCGCATGACGAGGATATACAGCGCGACAGGCATGCTGACCACGCGACTCTTATTCATGCGCAAAAGCGCCAGCACCATACCCAGCGGAATGGAGAAGATCAGGGTCGCGAAAAAGATGGTGAGCGTAGCTGCAAAGCCATCCTGCATGGCAAGGATGAGCCTGAGCATCGCCTCGGGATTGTTGAAGTATCGCATATCGTCCTCTTACTTTTGCATTCTTTCGTTTTTCCGCCGCGAAGCGAAGTCAGGGGTCCGGGGGATGCATCCCCCGGGCTGGGGTTTGGGGATGAAATCCCCAAAGCGAATGAGGCTGTAATGCGGGATTACAGCCTCATTCATATTGGAGGGAATTACTTGGTGTACTCAGCAGCGTACTTGGCGATGGTGGTCACGTCGTTGGCGAACCACGCGCTGCGGATGGTATCGAGCGTGCCGTCCGCCTGAATGGCGATGAGCTGCGCGTTGATCGCGTCGGCCAGCGTCTGCTCGCCCTTGCGCACGGCAATGCCGTATTCCTCGGCCTGCAGGATCTCCGGCAGGACGACGAAAGCGGAGGGATCGGTCTGCTGAGCGATGTAGTAGTTGCCCACGGTGGAGTCGATGAGCAGCACGTCGATGCCGCCCAGACGCAGATCCATCAGCGCAGCAACGAAGTCGTCGGACAGCGCGATCTCGGCCAGGGAATCCTTCAGCTCCGGATTGGCCTCCAGCACGTCCACGGATGCGGAACCCGCCTGCGTGCCCAGCACCTTGCCGGCAACGTCCGCCAGGGAGGCGATGCCGGAATCGGCCATGATGACCATAATCTGCTCATTGGCGACATACGGCATGGTGAAGGTCATCTGCTCCCTGCGCTCGTCGGTGATGGTCAGGCCGGACCAGATGCAGTCGATGTTGCCGCCGGAGAGCTCCAGCTCCTTGGCGTCCCAGGAGATCGGCTGGAGCACCAGCTCCACGCCCATGCGCGCGGCGACTTCATTCGCCAGATCGATATCGAAACCGACGTGATCGCCGTTTTCGTCCACATAGCCAAAGGGCGGATATGCCTCGTCAAAGCCCATAATCAGCGTGCCCTTGTCCATCACATTGGCAAGGCCCGTGTCCTCGGCCAGCGCCACGCAGCTCAGCAGCATCATTGCAGCGATCAGGATCGCGATCATCTTTTTCATATTTCTTATCCCCTCTCGATACTTTAATAAGTTAGTGCTTTAGTGTGTTAAAGTATAGCACCATGCGCGGACATTGTCAATACGATTTTAAAAAGAAACAAAATATATCTCATGACCATCCAACGCCTCGGAATTCCGCCTTCCGTGAAGTTCCTCTTTCCATCGTATCCCTCTCAAAACCGGCGTGCTGCCGGCAGGATTTTCCCCGTCTTCGCAGAAATATTCCTTATCTTTATGCTATACACAGGAGTGATTCTCATGACTGATATGCTTCTTGTCATCGATATGCAGCGCGATTTCGTCTCCGGCGCGCTGGGCAGCGCCGAGGCGTGCGCCATCGTGCCCGCGGTTGCCGCGCGCATCCGCCGCGCCAAGGAAGAGGGCACGCAGGTTGTCTTCACCCTCGATACCCATGAAGCGGACTATATGGACAGCCGCGAGGGCCGTTTCCTGCCTGTGCCGCACTGCATCCGCGGCACGCAGGGCTGGGCGCTGGAAGGCGAGATCGCCAAAGAATGCTCCCGCGGCATGATCTCCTTTGAAAAGCCGACCTTCGGCTCCACCGCGCTTTCGCATCACGTCGCCGCGGCCGCCGCGGCCAAGGGCTGCGTAAACGGCAAGGGCATGACCATCGAGCTGTGCGGCGTCTGCACGGACATCTGCGTCGTCTCCAATGCGCTGCTGATCAAGGCCGCGCTGCCCGAGGCCGATCTGGTCGTCGACAGCGCGCTCTGCGCCGGCGTGACGCCCCAGAAGCACGAGGCCGCGCTGGAAACCATGCGCTCCTGCCAGATTGACGTGCTGTGAGGGATACGTTGGGGCTATCGCCCCGGGGAACAGTAATGGTCGCGATGTACCCGGAGAACTCGCATAGTCGCGATGTACCATCGCTCCTTGCGATTCTCCACGCTCCGCCTCGCAGATTGCGTCCACAGGACGCGCTCGGCTCCGGTGCCAGACCCCTTCTTCGCTTCGCGCTTATAGACCATTTTTCTGAGAACAATATAGGTGAATGCCATGAAATACGAATCCCTTCAGCCCGGCGTTGAGCGCATCGCCCGCGAGGCCGGCCGCATCATCCTCGGCTTCGGCGAGTTCCATGTCGAAGAAAAAGAGGGCCACGGCAATTTCGTCACCGACGTCGACTGCGCCGTGCAGGCATATCTGGCCAAAGCGCTCGGCGATCTTCTGCCCGGTTCCTGCTTCATCGGCGAGGAGCAGGAAAACGACGCGCTGACCGACGCGCCTACATGGGTCATCGATCCCGTGGACGGCACCTGCAATCTCATCCACAATTACCGCCAGTCCGCCGTGTCCATCGCGCTGCTCGAGGACAAGCAGCCCGTGCTCGCCGCCGTCTATCAGCCGTATACGGACGAGCTGTTCTTCGCGATAAAAGGCGGCGGCGCGACGCTCAACGGGCAGAGGATCCGCGCTTCGTCCCATCCGTTTGAGCGGGCGCTGGTGTGCTTCGGCACATCGCCCTATCATCCGGCGCTGGCAGAGCGCAGCATGAAGCTGGCGCTTGGCTTCCTGCTGAGTACCGCCGATATCCGCCGAAGCGGCTCCGCCGCGCTGGATCTGGCCTATGTCGCCTGCGGACGACAGGACGTATTCTTTGAGATCACGCTCAAGCCGTGGGACTTTGCCGCGGGCGCGCTGCTGGTCACGGAAGCCGGCGGCAGGCTGATGATGCCCTTTGAGGACGGCGAAGTTCGCTTCGACTGCTCGCGCGGCATTCTGGCGGCCAACGCCCTGTGCGCCGAAAAAGCGCTTGCGCTGATTGAGAGCATGTGATTGCGCGCCTGATATGCATACAAACAGCCGCCTTGTGACATACAGGGCGGCTGTGCGATAATGAGCGATGTAGGCAGGTAGTGCTGCCGGTGGGCTTTCCTTCGCATACGCGTACAAATGGGAAGGAGGGCGATCACATGACGGATTATGAGATGATCATGATCTTTCTGACGTTCCTCATGGTACTGCTTGCAGTCGAAAAGAAGAACAACGGATAAAATGTGAACCGCCGGACAGTTGGCGCTGCCGGCGGTTCTATTCTCGCATATACATCATGCGATAGGAGCCTTGGGAAACGGCCCACTACCTGCCTACATTGTACGCTATCCGCCCATGCCTGTCAAGGAAGAATCGGGCGGTCTTTTTTTGCCAGAAGCTCCATCGTCAGCTGCGCGCCCATCCGCATGCCATCGAGATAGATTTCCTCTGCCTCGCATGGAAGCAGTCCGGCATATGTGTCGATAATTGCGATATATTCCCGTTTCTGCGCCTCAGTCAGACCCGCGCAAAATCCTTTCTCCCACTCGGAAAGCCTTTCTCGCTTCTGACGAAACTCTTCTATATGCCATTCGCGATTTTCTTCCGGCCTGAGTTTTCCTTTATAAAAATCATGAAGGATTCTGCTCATTTTTCTCACCCCTTCATATTTTAACCTGTTTCAGGTTAAAAATCAATAATCCATTTCAGGTTAGATATACTGTTTTCGGGTGATGAAAATGGTGTATCGTCGTATACGTGATCTGCGAACAGATCGTGATCTCAATCAACAACAGGTAGCTGATTATTTGGGCATGTCTCAAACTGGATATTCCAAATACGAGGTCGGCACCAATAATATTCCCACACCCATTTTGATCAAGCTCGCCCGCTTCTACAATGTCAGCGTCGACTATCTGCTGGGCGAAACCGACAATCCAACCCGATACGAATAAACGGAGACAGCGCTTGCCGTCTCCGTTTTCTATTTGCCTTTTTTAATTTGCGTTCCGCCTGTCCACGATCCGCTGCTGGCTGTTAAAGAGCAGCACCATGACCACCGACAGCGCCAGCGAGAACACCGGCAGCGCGCCATAGCCGACAGCCTCCGCAATCCAGCCGAATACCGTAGGCATCGTCAGCGAGCCGACATAGGCAAAGGCCATCTGCACGCCGATGACCGCCTGCGAATTTTCTGCGCCATAGTTGCGCGGGGTATCCTGCACAATGTTGGGATACACCGGCGCGCAGCCAAGGCCCATAAACAGCAGACCAAAGACCGCGATATTCTGCCCTGGCACAAACAGCAGCAGCGCGCCCAGCACCATCATCACCTGGCCCAGGCGCACCATCTGCTTGGGGCGCAGCTTCATGGCGATGAAGCCCGAAACCCCGCGCCCGACCGTCATGCCAACGAAAAACAACCCGCCCATGGAAGCCGCAGCCGCCGCATCCATCCCGCGTGTCATCACCAAATACGTAGCAGACCAGAGCATGAACGTCGATTCCACCGCGCAATAGCAGGTGAAACCGAACAGACCCTGTTTTGCGCCCGGCAGCGCGAGCACCTGACGGACGGAGAGCACTTTCGCGCTGCGCTCCTCTTCCTTCGCTTTCTCGCCGCCCCAAAGATTCAGCGTCATCAGCAGCACGACGGCAAGCGCAAACTGCATCGCGCTCACACCGCGGTATCCCGCGGTCCATTTCATGCCATGGCTCAGCGCCGCGCTCATCACATACGGGCTGATCACCGTGCCCACGCCCCAGAAGCAGTGCAGCCAGTTCATATGCCGCGCCTCGCAGTGCAGGGCGACGTAATTGTTGATCGCCGCATCCACCGCGCCCGCGCCAAGGCCCAGCGGGATCGCCAGCAACAGCAGGAAGACATAATGCGGCGCGAAGGACATGCCCATAAGCGCCGTCGCCGTCAGCAATCCGGAAAGCGCCGTCAGCTTTCCCGTGCCGAAACGGCGGATCAGGCGCGCGCTGTTGACGGAGGAAATGATCGTGCACAGAGACACTGTCATCGAGATCAGGCCCGCGCCCCACAGCGGCGCAGAAAGATCGTTGACCATCGTCGGCCAGGCGCTGCCCAGCAGCGAATCCGGCAGGCCGAGGCTGATGAACGACAGATAGATAATGATAAGCAGCGTTGTCGTGACCATATGGAGCAAGCTCTCTTTCTCTTATGAATTGCTCTGATTATAGGTGGAATTCTCTGCTCTGTAAAGCTGAAAATGCAACAAAAAACGCCCGACTGCGTACGTCAGTCGGAGCAATATATCCTCGGGATGCTCGAAGGGGCCGCAGCCCCTTCGAATAAAATCCGCAGCGGCGACATGTGCGGCGCGAGGACCGGCTGCAAGCCGTTTCCTATATCATTTTCCGGCCGTGCGCACAGCGCACAGGAAAATGATGTAAACCCGATCAAGCATGCGCTAGCAGGCTTGATCGGCATAAAAAACGCCCGACTGCGTACGTCAGTCGGGCGAGTTTGAACTGTAAATTAGTTCGCGGAAGCGGCTTCGGCTTCCATGTTGATGACCTGCTTACCGTCATAGTAACCGCAGTGCTTGCAGACACGGTGAGCGAGCTTCATCTGCTGGCAGCGCGGGCACTTGACGATACCG
>SVGO01000039.1 GCA_015056305.1 Clostridiales bacterium
TACGCTTGACCGGAGCAGCTGCGCCATGCGCGTCAGATGCGCCCTGTCGGAGAGATGATTGACCGCCGTCACCGCGCACGTGCAAAGCACCAGTCGCAGCGTCACCTCCCGCGCCAGAAACACCATGGAGCCCGACGCCGCGACGACCATCGGATGCCAGAACGCCGAAGAGGCGCTGCCGCCCAACGCTGTAAGCAGCGTAAGCAGCATCGGCAGAAGCTTGTCCATGCGCAGCGTCATCTTTGTGATGGTTTCGCGCGTATGCTCCATCTCGGAAAAGACGAGCAGCAGCACCGGAATGAGGATCAGCACAAAACAGACGCTGCGTGAAAGCCTGACGAGCGACCGCCTTTCACAGGCAAGCACGTGCATAAGCAGGCTGGAGAGCAGCACGGGCAGCATGATCGAGAGCATCAGTGATCCCAAACCGGCAAGCGCATCAAAAAAAGCGTTCGCTGTGTGTGCGACAGCGTCCTCCGGCGAAAGCGCGCTGCCCGACGCCAACGAGCGCACAAGCGCCTCAACGCTTAGCGCCTCGTCCAGTCCGGGAAACTGAATTGGCTCAAGCTGCGAAAAATCCAGCCCGGACAACACGCTGTCCATCTGGGGCTGCAGGCTTTCAAGATCATGCATCTCCTGCGCGCAGGCTGAAACCGGCAGGAAAACAAGCAGCAGCAGAATTCCTATCATCGGAGCACGCCCACCGCCATCTGCGTCAGTTCCATAAACACGGGGACGGCAACGCTCAGCAGCGCAAGCCTGCCCAGAAACTCCGCGCGGCGCGCAATCGACGCTGCGCCCATATCCTCGCAGGCCTGCACGGCCAGCTGCGTGATCAGCACAACGCCCATTGCCTTGAGCATGATTC
This sequence comes from Clostridiales bacterium, assembly GCA_015056305.1. Classification (GTDB taxonomy): domain Bacteria; phylum Bacillota; class Clostridia; order Christensenellales; family Aristaeellaceae; genus Ventricola. The sequence continues at coordinate 869 of SVGO01000039.1, forward strand.
TATAATACTGCGCATCCAGATTAAGCGATGAAAGAAAAGACTGAATGCGCTGCACATACTCCGCAATCCGAGGGAGCGCAGCGCCCAGCACCAGCACACCGAAGGCCACGGATAAAAGCGCCGCCGCCTGCGGCTGCATCTGAGCAAGAAGCATCACCAGCGCCCCCGCGAGCAGGCAAAAACCGATCAAGCGCAGCCATTCCATCCGGATTCCCCCGCTTTCCCATCAATACAGACCGAATATGCTCTTGACGTTATTGAGCAGCTGCGCGATGAGATCCACCACCAGAAACATCACCACGACCAGACCTGCAACGGACGAAAGGACAGCGATATCCTCCCTGCCCGCCTTTTGGAGCACCTGATTGACGGCAAAAATAAGAATACCCACGCCAGCAATCTGAAAGAGCAGATCGATATTCATGTTCTTCCTCCATGTTACACAAGAATCAGAAACACCGCCGCGCCAAGCGATACGCCCAACGTGCGGATCAGCCGCGCGCGCCTGCCGCCCTCGCGCTGAAGAAGCTCCTCCCGTGCGCGCAGGCGCTCATCTGCGCTGTCGATCAGGCGAAGCTGCTCGTTCAGGCGGTTTTTCCCCAGTTCCGCAAGCACACCCTCAAACGCCGCGCGATCCTCCTCGCTGAGCACACCGTATCCGGGCAGCCGGGCGCTCTCTTCGGCAAAAAACAACAGAAGCTGCGGGGACTCACACGGGCATAGCCGCTTCGCGCAGCGATGCAGAAGGCGTGTCAGCTCCTTTTCCTGCTGCGTCGCACGCAGATCGATCCGAAGGAGCAGATCGGAAAGCCCCGGCTGCTCATAACGGATCGCGTCATGCATACGCAGCAGGCAGCGGCGCATCGCACGAATCCAGCGCACGCGCCGCTTCTCACCGTCGGAAAGCAGAAAACCCATTGCGCTGATGGCAATCATCGCCATCACAGCCACATCCCAGCTGACCAAGCCCCTCTTCCTCCCATCTGTGTCCTGTGTGATCATATACGCCGTGCACGCAGCCGTGCCGCCCCAGCAGGATATACCAATCGAACGCCCGCTCGAGCATCATTTTCCGGATCGACGCACGGCGCAACGCTTCCTCCATACTGCGCGCATGCGCAGACGCAAGCAGCCCTGCGCCGCAGCGCACTGCATCCAGCACGGCCAGCACGTCCTCACTCTTTCCGATCTCATCGGTGACGATCACCTGCGGCGCCATCGTACGAAGCAGCATGGAAAACGCCTTGTCTTTACCGATTCCGGCCAGAATGTCCAGCGGCGCATCCTGCTCCCCCTGCGCAAAGAGCTCCTCCCGCTCGTCCGCCACGGCGACATGAAGCCCCTGCTTCGCCAGATAAAGCGCCGCATCTCTGAGGATGGTCGTCTTGCCGCATCCGGGCGGACCAAGCAGCAGCACGCGCTGCGCCAGGCCATGCCCATCCACCAAGTATGGCCGGATGCGCCTGCTTGCGTCGGAAATCCGTCTTGCAACCCGGATGCACACGGAGGAAATGTCCGCCATGCGCCATGTTCCATCCTGCTGGCAGACCATGCGACCGCACACGCCCGCCCGATGCCCGCCCGGCAGCGGAATATAGCCTTCAGCCATCTGCGGTTCGCAGCTGTAGAGCGCATGCCCGCTCAGCGCGCAGAGCAGCTCATCCATGCGCACGCGCACAGCGCAGGGACGCGGCGCGCCGGCGATCACCCACTCCGTGCGTACATCCGCATACACGCGGATCTCCTCCAGCTGCGCAGCGTCCTGCGCCGCCATCGCGCGCAGAGCTGCGCCAAGCGCCGCAGGCAGACGGCTGCAAAGCTGCTCAAGCATGTCTTTTCACCATCCATAAGTCAGGCTCCAATGCCCTTCCCCGTTTGATTTCAAACAAGAAAAACGCAGAGCTTGTCATCACTCTGCGTTCATCATATGACCGGGAATTGGTTTTTATTTCCTGAATAGAGGGACAAATCAGCCGACTTCGACGATCTCGGTGCCCTCGACGGCGGCAGCGATGAGCGCCTCGGAGTCGAGCTTTTCCTCCGCGCGGCGCACAAGCTCCTTGCGCGGATGGGTCGCCGGATGCTTGGGCGTGAAGACGGTACAGCAGTCCTCATACGGCAGGGACGAGGTCTCCATCGTGCCGATCTTCTCGGCGCGCTCGATGATCTCGCTCTTGTCCATGCCCACGCACGGACGGAAGACCGGCATATTCACCACCTCATCCGTGCAGCCGAGCGCCTCCATGGTCTGGCTGGCGACCTGGCCGATGGATTCGCCGGTGATCAGCGCCTGCGCGCCGTCCTTGCGGGCGAGAATCTCCGCGATGCGCATCATATAGCGGCGCATGATCAGGGTCGTGAAATTCTCCGGGCACTTCTCGTGGATCTGCATCTGGATCTCGGTGAACGGCACGACATACACGCGCATCCTGCCGCAGTACTCGCTGAGAATCCGCGCCAGCTCGAGCACCTTTTCCCTGGCGCGCTCGCTGGTATACGGGAAGGAATGATAATGCACGCAGCACAGCTCCACGCCGCGCTTGGCGATCATAAAGCCGGCCACCGGGCTGTCAATGCCGCCGGAGAGCAGCAGGCAGGCCTTACCGTTGGTACCCATGGGCATGCCGCTGACCGCCATCGTGCGATCGACGGACAGATATGCCATGCCGCGGATCTCGATGGTGATCTCATGGTCCGGATTGTTGACGTCGACGCTCAGATGCGGCACATGCTCCAGAATGTAGCCGCCGGCCTCGCGCATGATCGCGGGCGAATCCATCGGATAGCGCTTGTCCGAGCGCTTGGCCAGCACCTTGAAGGTGCCGGTGCGGCTTTCCATCATCTTCGCCGCCTGCGCGCAGATGGCCTCAAAGTCATTCTTCTCCATCTCTACCGCCGGGCTGACGGAATGCACGCCGAACACGCGGCAGACGCGGCGGATCGCCTCGTCCTGATCGGTATAATCGGACACATAGATGCGTCCGTCGCTCAGCCAGACATGGCCGTGCACCTCCTGCACGGCATGCTTGACATGATCGACCAGTTTTCTGAGGAAAAACGGGCGATTCTGTCCCTTGAGGAACACCTCGCCATAACGAACCAGCAGAATCTCTCTCACGATTATCTCCTCCTGTATTTGGCAAGCAGCGCGGCCATCTTCGCCATATGCGCCGCCGTAATGTCCATCTCTTCCATCGAGTTGAAAAGGCCTAGGCTGATGCGGACCGTACCGTCCGCCATTTCGCCGCTCAGGCCCATGGCGCGAAGCGTCTGGCTGACCTTCTGCTTGTGCGATGCGCAGGCAGAGCCGGTCGAAACCAGCACATCCGCGCCCTCCAGCGCATTGCGCATGACCTCGCCGCGGACGCCGTCAAACGATACGCTCAGGATATGCGGCGCAGAATCGGCTTCATCCGGCCTGGGACCGTTGACGCGGATGCCCGGGATAGTCGTTTCCAGCAGATCCAGCAGATGCGCCTTCATATCGCGCAGCTGCGCGACATCCGCCTTGCGCGCAGCCATTTCCCCAACCGCCTTGCCAAGGCCGAGGATCGCCGGCGCATTATATGTACCCGAACGCAGATTCCGCTCCTGTCCGCCGCCGGTCGTCTGCGGCACAAGGCGTACGCCCTTGCGCACGACCAGCGCGCCCACACCCTTGGGGCCATGGATCTTGTGACCGCTGAGCGCATACATATCCACGCCCATTTTGCCCATATGCATCGGCACGCGCATGAAGCCCTGCACGCCGTCGACATGAACGCGCACATTCGGATTCTTCTCATGCGCCATCCGGGAAAGCTGCTCGATCGGCTGGATCGCGCCGGTTTCATTGCTGACCTGCATACAGGAGACGAGCTCCGTATTTTCGTCGATCAGCTCCTTCGCGGCCTGAAGATCGACGACGCCGCGGCTGTCGATGGGCAGCACACGCACCTCGATGCCCAGCTTCTCCACGCGGCGGATGGTATCGGACACCGCCGGATGCTCGATGGCGCTGGCGACGAAATTGGCCTTGCCATGCAGCGTCTCGGCAAAGCCGAGGATCGCCAGATTGTCGCTCTCCGTGCCGCCAGCGGTGAAGATGACCTCATCCTCCTGTGCGCCCAGCTGCTGGGCGATCACCTTGCGGCACTGGCGCATCTGCCGGTCGACGTCCACAGCCGGCTTATACGCCGCCGACGGATTGAACCATGTATCGCGCATGCATGCGCTCATCACGTCCACGACGCTGTCAAAAGGACGCGTGGTCGCGCTGTTGTCCAGATAAATCAAATCGTTTACCCCTTCGCTTTGCTATATGCAAATCTTTCTGAAAAGCATCTGCCTCGACCGCACAGCTTTACGCACGATGCCGGCGATGCAGCCGGCAGCATGCCGATGACATACAAAATCTCCAGTACGGCCAGGCCATGCTGGAGACAAGGAATTTGGCGTCACACTCAACCCTGATACACGCCCACCGGCAGATAATGGCGGATCATTTCCACCAACTCCTCGCTCGGCTCGATGATGATCATGTTCTTCTTATTGTCCTTGACATAGTAGAAGTAGAACAGATTGCCGTCGCGGTTGAGGAACCAGTTGCGCTTGCTCACGTCGTTCATCGCCAGGAACTTTTTAAAGCTCTCGTGTGCCACATGACCGCAGGCGGAGACGTTGGCAACGTTCATGCTGCCCAGTTCCTTGCGCTTAACGCTGCGCATGACCTTGGCAAAATCGAGCGAGCCGTTGGTGAACGTGTATTCAAACTCGACCTTGAAGTGATCCTTCACAAGGAAGAGCATCACAGCTGCGCCGATGCTCAGCACAGTCAGCAGAATCGTGCCGACATTGAAGGCAAACATGAGCATCTGCAGCATCAGCATTCCATACAGGCCAAAGACGACAATGCACACCCAGCAAAGCGCATAGAGAATATTGCCCAGCAGATTATTGCGGCTAACAACGACTTCTTCCTTAAAATGATCCATAGCGAAATACTCCTTCTGATCAGTTCTATATATTATAACACCAAACACGCCCAAAGGACAAGACCCCAAGACAACGCTCATCATTCTTTTGCCCGGGTCAAAAAAGGACTTTTCGACTCAATCGCGAATGATATATTGTTACACTATTCTTCGGAGGTTGTCTGAAACCATGAAATGTCCCAAGTGCGGCGCATGGAACACCGCGTATCTGCCCAAATGCAGAAGCTGCGGCACGCCGCTTGAAAGCAATACACAAAAGCAGCTCTCCTGGGAAGAGGCCATGCACAAGAAAAAGCCCTCCCTGACGGTCGTGCAGTTTGACCCGGAGGACGAAAGCCCCATGATGCCCGCTGCCGCGGACGATGCATTCGACCCGGAGGATCTGGACCGTGCGGCGCTGACCGACGAACTCGAAGAGCTGAAGCTGCGCCGGGAGGAAGGCTCCCGCAAAATCGAGCAAATGAAGAGTCATGCCGATCGTATGCGCCGTTCTCTGCGCGAAGCGCAGGTCGTCCGTCCTGTGCCGGAGGCGTCGGACACGGCCGCCTACGATGCGGACAGCGTCGTGATCCGCCGCCGACAGCAGACGCGCCAGGCGCAGTATACATCCGAGCTCTATGACGGCGAAGCGCAGGACGAATACGCCGAAATGGACAGCGAATACGACAGCCGCGGCTATTTCGGCGAACCCGACGAGCAGCCGCTGACCTATGTGGACGACGATGCCAGCGCGCCGATCTACTACGACGGCTACACGCCGGACTCCGGCGACCGCGGTGCGCTGACGGATGAGGAATACATGCCGCGCCGCATTCAGACCCGAGCGGCGCGCGAGGACGCCTATGAATCCTTCAGCGCTGGCCGCCGCAAGAAAAACCGGGCCGCCAGGATTGCGCTGCGCGTAGTGATTGTGCTGGTCTGCTTCGCGCTGGTGGGCGTCGGCGGCGTGCTGGCTGCGCGCCACTTCGTCCTCTCCCAGGGCATGCAGGTGCGCCAGGACAATGAAACCACCGTTATGGTCGTCCCGACGACGCTGACGGACGGCATGCCGGCGCACAGGATCACGATCTTCGGCAAGGAAAACGCCACCGTGTATCTGCGCGAGATGCAGTCCTCCTATGTCATCGCCGACGGAAAGGTTGAGGTGACTGTACCGGACTACATGTGGTATGACACGGAGTCCTCCACCTATGCCACGCCCGTGGAAACCGACACAATGGACGTGACCATCACGCCGTTTATCCGCTATTCCCAGGAGGGCGACCAGTATCAGCTCGACCCCATCGAGTTCACCGTCGATGTGCCGCTCTCCCCGATCTATCTGCTCAACCCCTCGACAATCCGCGCCGACGTCGGCGTTTCGATCTTCGAGGTGCGCATCAATGTCCAGCCGGGTTCAACCGTCATCATCGACGGCACGAACGTCTCCACCCTCATCCGCGAAACCGGCAACGTCTCCAAGAACGTGCAGGTTCTGCCCGTGGGCGACAACACGATTTCCATCTCGGTCAAGAGCAAATACTGCCGCGAAAACAAGATGGAAGTGACGCTGCACCGCGCTGCGCAGGAGATCCCGCTGGAGCTGGACGCCACGGTGCTGGTCGAATGGAACTATGAACCCATCACCAACGAGCAATACGCTGCGGCAAGCGACGAAGCGCGCGCAAAAATGCAGCGTCCCTCCATCGGCGGCACGACGCTGCCGGGCGCAAATATCTCCGTCGAATTCCCGCATGAGAATCTGGAACTGGACATGGAGACGGGCGATTTCAGCTTCACGCCGCTGTTCTCCCAGCTGGGCAACAACGACGTCGTCATCCGCGCCTCCTACGAGGGCAAAGCGGATTCCGTCATCAGCCACACCGTCTACTACATGCCCAACGCGGACATCTATACCCGCCGCGCATGGGATCTGGATGCGCAATATTCCGATCTGATCAACTACATCAATATCCGCAAGGGCACGATCTACATGGGCATCGGCACGATTGAACGCATCATCAGCACCGCGCCGCAGATGGCTATCATGAACATCGGCAATGAAACCTTTGAGAAGCTGGTCATGATCGAAAACAGTTCCAAGACGACCTGGGCAGTCGGCGAAAAATACAGAATCTATGGCGACGCCTATGGTCTGTATGACACCATGCCGCGCCTCACCGTTCGCTATACCTATCTGGCCGAATAAAAGCAGCAGAGCTTCCGAGTCTTTCGGAAGCTTTGTTTATTCTATTCTGAAAACCAGATGTTCCTCCCTCACCATCCATCCCTCGTGCTCAAGCAGCACGCGCTTGGCATCAAGCCCGGCAGCAAAACCTGTAAGCCTTCCTGTGCTGGCGACGACGCGATGGCAGGGCGCGACGATCAGCAGCGGATTGCGCGAGCAAGCGCCGCCAACTGCGCGCGAAGCTGCCGGTTTTCCCAGAGCAGCGGCAATTTGGCCATATGTGCGCGTCTCTCCGAAGGGAATCTCCATCAGCTGCCGCCACACCGCGCGGTCAAATGCAGAGCCTTTCATCTTCATTGGCAAATCAAACGCCTCTCGCTTGCCCGTAAAATACTGTTTAAGCTGGCGCTCGGTCTCGTCGAGCACAGGGTCGCAGTCATGAAAATCTGCATCCGTCTGCAGCAGACGAATCTCGCAGAGCATACCGTCCTGCTCAGCAAGCAGCAGCTGACCGATTGGCGACACAATCACCCTCTGCAGCATATAAACCTCTCCTTTTTCTTGACGCAAGCGGCAAACGCATGCATAATAAATTCTATCAACATATCACGGAGGAACGCCATGGAGCATCTGCTTGGCAAAATGCGATACCTGTGCGACGAGACGCGCATGCTGACCGGCATCACGGTCGCCTACGGCACCAGCCGCGAAAGCGAGCATGTGCTTTACGGCCGCGCGGAGGAGATCACGCTCAAGGACGGGCAGTTCATCCCCTGCGTGCGTGCGCTTGCTGAAGACAGCATCTATGACCTTGCCTCCCTGACCAAGCTCTTCACCAGCGTGATGACAATGATCCTCGTGGAGCGCGGCATGCTCTCGCTGGACGAGCGCATCGGTGAAATCGACGCGCGGTTCATTCATCTGAAGGATGTGACGGTATTCGATACGCTGTGTTACCGCGTATGCCTGCAAACGCCCGGGCGAATTGACGACGCGCCCGACAGAGACGAAGGCCTTCGTCGGCTGTTTGCCGTTTCTGTCGTGCCCTCGCCCGCCGTTCGCATTTATTCCGACATCAACGCGATGGTCATGAAATATGTGATCGAACAGAAGTCCGGCATGGCGCTCTATGATGCGGTCAATCACTACATCCTGCGTCCTGCCGGAATGGACGACACATACGCCCGCGTGCCGGAGGGAAAGCGCAGCCGCTGCATCTGCTACAATTATGAACACCGCATCGTCCGCGACAGATACATTCTTCGTACCGATACAGATTTAGGCGTGCCGCACGATCCCAAGGCCATGCTGCTAAGCGGCAGCGGGCACGATCTATGCGGGCATGCGGGCCTGTTCTCCACACGCGCGGACATGGTGCATTTTGCGCAGGCGCTGCTGCGCGGCGAGCTGATTTCCCGCGATTCCCTGCTGGAGATCGCAACCAACCGCACAGGGCGATACAACGAGGACGGCACATACCGCCAGCCGTTGGGCTTCCTTTGCTTTACAAAGCATCCGCTTCAGCGACTGAGCGAGGTCCCCGCGCACATGGGCGCGCACGCGCTGGGCATCAGCGGGTTCACGGGCAATCATCTGGTGCTCGATCCCGAACTGGACTGCTTCGAGGTATTTCTGGGTAACCGCTGCCACGGCCGCGTATCGCACATCACGCCGCCGCAGGGCGTGGCGCTGTCTCATTATGGTCTGGACGACATCGGCGCAGGGCTTGTCCCCTGGCCGGACGGGCGGCATATTCCCTCGTCCGCAAAGTACGTCTATCAAAAAGATGCATGCCTGCACGAACCCATCGTGCAGCGCATGCATGCTCTTGGCTGGCTCGCGTGACGCGGGCCAGTTTTTTACGAAAGGGAACGTTGGGACCGCAGGCCCCAAACCCCGCCTGGGGATTTCATCCCCAGACCCCAATACCGCTTCGCGGCAGTTTAATTCCACTCAGAACTTGAGGTCGGTGAAATCAAATGTAGCAAAGTAATCCGCAGGGGTTTCCGCGCGGCGGATGAGCTTCGCGCCGCCGCTTTCCTCAAGGAGGATCTCCGCGCTGCGCAGCTTGCCGTTATAGTTATAGCCCATGGAGAAGCCATGCGCGCCGGTATCATGGATATAGAGGATGTCGCCGCGGTCAATCTTAGGCAGCTTACGGTCGATGGCAAACTTATCGTTATTCTCGCACAGGCTGCCGACCACATCATACGTATGATCGCAGGCGGCGTTTTCCTTGTCCAGCACGGTGATATGATGATACGCGCCATACATCGCCGGGCGCATCAGGTTGCAGGCGCAGGCATCCACGCCGATATACTCTTTATAGGTATGCTTCTCGTGGCGGGCAGTCGTTACCAGCGCGCCGTTGGGCGCGAGCATGAAGCGGCCCAGCTCCGTGCAGATGCGCACATCGCCCATGCCGGCCGGGACGAGCACCTCTTCATACGCCTTGCGCACGCCCTCGCCGATGGCCATGATATCATTCTCTTCATCCTCGGGGCGATAGGCGACGCCCACGCCGCCGGAGAGATTGATAAACGCGATATGCGCGCCGGTTTCGCGGTGCAGTTCCACGGCAGTCTCAAAGAGAATGCGTGCCAGCGTCGGATAATAGGCGTTGGTCAGCGTATTGGACGCGAGGAACGCATGCAGACCAAAGTGTTTTGCGCCCTTTTGCATCAGGACGCGATACGCCTCGGCCAGCTGCGCGCGGGTCATGCCGTACTTGGCGTCCTTGGGCTGATCCATGATCTCGTTGCCAATAGCAAATTCTCCGCCGGGATTATAGCGGCAGGAGACGGTTTCCGGGATGCCGCAGCCCTCCTCCAGCGTCTCGATGAGCGTATAGTCGTCCAGATTGATGATCGCGCCCATGCTGTCGGCGAGGGTGAATTCACGTGCCTCCGTCTCATTGGAGGAGAACATGATCTCATGCCCCTCAAAGCCGCAGGCACGGCTGAGCATCAGTTCGGTCTCTGACGAACAATCCACACCACAGCCTTCTTCGCGAAGAATCTTGAGAATAAAGGGATTGGGCGTAGCCTTGACGGCGAAATACTCCTTGAAGCCCTTGTTCCAGGCAAATGCCTGATTCAGCGCACGGGCTGTGCGGCGGATGCCCGCCTCGTCATAAATATGAAACGGCGTAGGATAAACTGCAGCGATCTCCTTCGCCTGATCAAGCGTGATAAACGGCGTCTTCTTACCCATACATGTTCCTCTTTTCCGCCTGTCCAAGCACGGCAGACGACATGAAAATTATATCCCTCACTATACATGCTTGCACCATACATTGTCAAGCGGCACGGAAGGATATGTATCCAAATTTGGTCTAGAAAAAAGAGACGCAATCAGCGCCTCTTTTCAAAAAACGTATCCAGAATTTCCCTGCATTCGCCTTCCAGCAGGCCGCCCATGCAGGGGATCTTTTTGCCGAACGCCGGATCCTCCGCAAGCGCATATACGCTGCCCGCGCAGCCCGCCGTTTCATCCGCCGCGCCGAAGTACACGCTGCCCATCTCCGCCATGACGATTGCCCCGGCGCACATCGGGCAGGGCTCCAGCGTAACGTACAGCTCGCAGTCGTTCAGCCGTCGTCTGCCAAGCCGCCTGGCCGCCCGGCGAAGCGCAAGCACCTCGGCATGCGCCGTGGGATCGCAAAGCGCCTCCCGCTCGTTATGCGCGCAGGCGACGATCTGCCCATCGAGCACGACCACCGCGCCGACGGGCACCTCGCCCATATCCAGCGCCGCCCTCGCCTCGGCAAGCGCCGCCTTCATATGCTCCGCGCGCACGGATCAACCTCTGTCTCTTCCGCGGAAGAAGAGCGCCACGGTACCCGGGCCGGAATGGCTGCCGATCACAGGGCCGACCACGCTGAGCACGATCTTCTCCGAATCGCAGCCGTACATCTCCACAAGCGTCTGTTTGACAAACTCTGCGTCCTCCTCGCAGTCTCCATGACTGATGAAGATCGTCTGATCCTTTGCCGCGTCCAACTCGCCGACCTTCTGCGCCAGCGCCTTGAGCGCCTGGCGGCGGCCGCGCACCTTCGCCCGCGCAATCAGCCTGCCCTCGCTGTCCACATGAAGCACCGGCTTGATGGAGAGCATCGAGCCAAAGAACGCAGCGGAGGGCGAGCAGCGGCCGCCACGCTTGAGGAAGTGCAGATCGTCTACCGTAAACCAGTGCACATAATTCTGAACGCGCGCACGCAGCCATTCGGCATTCTCCTGAACGCTCATGCCGGCGTTGCGATTATCCAGCGCATCGCAGACCATCATGCCCTGACCCGCACTGGCGGAAAGCGTGTCGATGACCTCGATGACCGCATCCGGCGCCTCCTCGAGCACCATCTCGCGCGCCACGCAGGCGGAAGAATACGTGCCGGAGAGCGCAGAAGAGAAGGTCATGCACAGAATCTGTTCGCCCTTCTTCACATGCGCCAGGAAGACCTCCTGCCACATCGCCGGGGGGATCTGAGAGGTAGTGCTCATTTCGCCCGCGCGAAGGCGGTTGTAATAGGGCTTCACCGTTTCGGTATCGTAAAGCGGATTGGCATACGTCTCGCCGGACATCGTATAGCTCAGCGGGACAATCTCCAGGTTTTCATATCTGCCCGCAACCTTCGGATTGAGATCGCAGCAGGAATCCGTAATAATCGTATACATCATTTTTCCTCCAGATAACGTCAGACACAGCGGCTGAATATATTTCAATTAGTCAACCATTTCCAGTCGCGTTCACATATTTCGATGCATATAAGAAAAATCCTGCTGACCTGCGCAATTTTCATCATACACAAAAGGTTCCCCCATCCGTCACTGGATCAGTCCGGCAGAAAGCACTGCGCTTTGTATGTGCCGTCTCTCAGCCGCAGCGTGATGCAGCCGCACTCATCTGTGCGCAGCACCTGCGTATCCCCGAGCGCATCAAGTACGCGCGCATGCGGATGACCATATCCGTTATTCTCTCCGACGCTGATGATCGCCAGCGATGGAGAAGCCATCCGGACAAATGCATCGCTCGTCGAGTTTTTGCTGCCGTGATGGGCAACCTTGAGCACGTCTGCCTGCGGCACAAAGGCAGGCTCGCATTCGATGGGCAGATCGCCCGCAAGCAGGAATGAGACGCCCTCTGTCACGGCATGCAGAAGCAGCGAACGCTCATTGCTGCCGGACAAAGCGTCATCCGGCGAAAGAACGTCGAATGTGACGCCGTTTACATCGATCCTGTCCCCGCGCTGCACCTCATGCAGCGATATGTCCCGGTCTTCCAGCAGCGCCATCGCTTCGCTGACTGCCGACGATACGTCCTCATCCATCGCATCGCGGGCCATGATCACCGCCGGGATCTTCACCTCGGAGGCAAGGAGCACACTCAGCGCGCCCGCGTGATCCTCATCCAGATGAGACAGGATCACAGCATCCACATAGAGCCCTTCCCGGCGCAGATAACGCAGCGCCTCGTAGCTGTCCGCCGGGCCGACGTCCACCAACACTGCCTGCCGTCCGCGCCGAAAGAGCGCTGCATCGCCCTGCCCCACGTCCAGCTGGACATAGCGCGCCTGCGGATCAAACCGGATCAGATAGCTTGCCGCGATGATCACACAGAGGAGAAGAGCGGCAATTCTCCGGCGTGTGCCGAGGTGAATCCGCACTGAAAGCAGCAGAAAAAGCAGAACAATCAGCAGCACTGTCACTCCATAAGGCGCGGGCAGACGCAGCGTCGCGCCCTCGATCGAAGCCGCCAACAGGCTGCCCTTTTCAAAGGCCGCCGCCGCAACCGACAGCGCGCCTGCCAGCGCGCAGCCAGCCTCAAACCAAAGCACACCGGCAAGCACAGCAAGCCACCCGCCCAGCAAAAGAAGCGGCATGACTGCACCCAGCACAGCATTCATGGGCAGGGAGAGCAAAGCGACATAGCCATAGAGCATAAGCTGCATCGGCACCGAGCCGATCTGCGCGCTCAGGCTGACAGACAGAAGATTCACCGCCCTATGCAGTGCGCCACGCAGCTTCAATCGCTGCGCAGCAAAGGCTGAAATGCTGCCGGAGAAAAGCTGAATGGCCAGCACGACAAAGAACGAAAACTGGAACGACGCATGAAGCAGCCACAGCGGCTGCACCAGCGTCATACACAGGGCAGCGAAAGAAAGCGCGGTCAGCGGCTCATACCGGCGTCCGCGCACAATCGCCCATTCCCGCATCAGCGCCATGATGCACGCGCGGATCGTACCCGCAGCCGCGCCGGTTAAACCTGTAAAGAACAGAAGAAAACCGCCAAGAAGCGCAAACCGGCTCTTTCTGCGGATGGGAAATAGCCCCAGCAGCGCGCTGGCGACGCCTGCGATCATGCTCAGATGCAAACCGGAAACCGTCAGGACATGTGCCGTGCCTGTCAGGCGCATGGCGGCGGTCACCTCATCCTCCAGCGCCGATTTGTCGCCGAGCATGATCCCCTGAAACAACGCCGCCTGCTCCCCGAAGAGCCGGGATATCCGCACATTGATCGCAGTGCGCAATCCTCTCATGCATTCCCGCAGAGAAAACACGGCGTTCCCCTGCGCCGTCCATCCGGGCAGGATATAGCCGGAGAGTTCGTATCCTTTGCAGATCGATTGTATCCGCCAGTCAACGCCGCCCGGATTGCGCACTTCATTCGGTGCAAAGAGACGCCCTTTTCCCGAGACGCGCTGGCCAACCTGCGGCTGTGCCGGCTGGGCAGATTCTTCGTCCAGCATGAGCGTCACGACAACGTCTCGCGCGAAGCCTGCGTCTTTCCCATTCACGCGCACATCTTCCAAATATACGCGATACGGCTTTTCGATCCGCGTAATTATGCCTTCAAGCATCACGCCGGGATTCGTCGGCATGTCATGCCTGTTCAGTTCATATCCGGCCCGCAGATTGCCCGCAAGAAGCATCATCGCAAAAACGCAAAAGAGCACGCTCTTTCTGCGCAGCCGCCGCACAGCGATCCACACAAGAAAGAGCATGCTCAAAATTCCTATGAATTTGATAGGAAATATAACAACCGTCGCAGTAAGAACGCCCGTCAGATACGCCATGACTGCAGTCATCAGCCTGCGCCTGACGGGAAAAATCAGCAGACGCTTATCGGCGGTCGTTTCCCTCATAGCCGATCAGCGCGCCTGTTCCTGCCGGGCCATGCAGCGCTTCAGCCACTTGCCCCGCAGATAATAGATGATAAACATGGCGGAGGTAATTGTCCAGGTGATCGGATAGCTGCACAGCAGCACCGGCAGCTGATGGAATCTGGGCACAACCGCAGAGACCCAGAACACACGCATCAGGCACACGCCCACAAGCGTCATCAGCGTGGGCACCAGAGAATCGCCCGCACCGCGCATGGCGCCAGAGAGAATCTCGATGCACAGATAAGCAATCCAAGTCGGCACAATCAGGCGGACGATAGACATGCCGATCTCCAGCACGTGCGCATCGTCGGTGAACATGCCCAGCATCGGGCGGCCAATGACGAGAACCAGTGCGCTCATAAACACCGTTGCGCCGGCCGCAAGGCCGAGGCAGACACGGATGCTGCGCTTCATGCGGTCAAACTGATGGGCGCCGAAGTTCTGTCCGGCAAACGTGGTGATCGACACGCCAAAGGCACTAATGACCATCCAGAACAGACCGTCGATCTTGCCATAGGCCGTCCAAGCCGCCATGACGTCCGTGCCAAAGCCATTGACGCTGGCCTGAATGATCATATTGGACATCGAATACATGACCGACTGAAGGCCTGCCGGCAGACCGATGGTGACGATGCGCCGGAGCATATCGCCATGGAAACGGATTTTTCTGAAATACAGGCGATACACCGGCATGGCGTTATGCAGGCTGCCAAGGATCAGCAGCGCACTGACCAGCTGAGAGATGATCGTCGCATAGGCCGCGCCGCGCACACCCATCTCAAGGCCGAGCACGAGAATGATATCCAGAACGATATTGGTCAGCGCCGCGCAGATCAGAAAGAGCATCGGACGGCGGGAATCGCCGACGGCACGCAGGATACCGGAGCCGATATTGTAAATCAGCTGCGGGATCATGCCCAGGAAATAGATGCTCAGATACGGCACAGCATAAGCCATGACCTCGGCAGGCGTGCCCATCAGCTGCAGAATGCGCTCCGAGAAGAGCAGCCCCACCGCCGTGAGCAGCGCGCCGCTGGCAATGGCCAATGCGATCGTCGTATGTACAGCACGGGAGACGTCCTCGGCCCTGCGCGCACCAAAGAGCTGCGCGATGATGACCGACGCGCCGGATGCCACGCCCACAAAGAATCCGACGAGCAAATTGATCAGCGTGCCCGTGCTGCCGCCGACGGCAGCCAGCGCTTCCTTGCCGACCACCTTGCCCACGATGATGGCATCGGCCGTATTATAGAGCTGCTGGAAGAACGTACCAAATACAATCGGGAAAAAGAACAGGAGCAGCTGCTTCCAGATGACGCCCTCGGTGATGCCGTTGATATCCGGCCGCTGTCTGATGAGTCTTCTCATAGATGTCTTTCCTCAATATGGCCGCAGAAGCTGCGGCAGATTGCTGTGAACTTACGCCTTCCCAACAAGCGCACGGATGCGGCGCACAAGCCCCCTGGGCAGATGCGCGATACGTCTGGCGATGCGCTCAAGCCTGGATGGCCCGGCGAGGAGCTTCATGACAAACGCGCTGTCAAAGCCATGCTTGGCGTAGTGACTGAAAAACGTCTTGCGCTTTTCGTGTGCCTTGGCCGTATGCCCGATGCTCGGATTGTAGCGCAGAAGCGGCTTCGTGTCATGCACAGGGAACATCGTCACCTGCGCGCCTGCGGCCTCCAGCGCCTTTCTGCCCTTTTGCGTATTGACAAACACCAGCGAAAGCCCTGTGTTATCGTCCTGATCCGGACAGACATTCTGCGCGCCCCATAGATCGGCGATGGTGATATCGGACGCATGATGCACGTCGCGCAGCACGGAGCACTGCACGCACGACGGCCTCAGATACAGATTCTGCATGAAGCCATAGAGATACGGCTCCGTGGTCTGCTGTCCGACATGCTCCGTGCCGTCCTCAAAGATCGCAACCGCAGAGAAATTCTTCCAGCCCAGACGCTTGTCGCGGAATGTATAGGCCGTCACGCGCTTGCCGTGCGTGCGCTCCAGCTCCTTGAGATAGGACGCAAACACGCCCGGAGACGGCACGCCGTGGCAGACGAAATCAACCGTCAGAAGCTGATCGTCATGCTTCTTGCTTACGCGCGCTTTCAGGCCCGCCACCTGGCAGGGCGTGCCGGAAAAAAGCACGGGGATGCCGCGCTCAAGCAGCGAGGCGGCATTCGCCAAAGCATCCGAAGCGTCGCTCTGCACATACTTTGAGCCGCGCATGGGCGCAAGCTCCGTCTCATCAAACGCGCCGATATGCTCTACGCGCAGCGCCTCGTCAAACGCAGCGCCGAAAACCACGCCGCCCTGCGCAAACATGCCGCGCGCAAGCGCCGTAAAGACGCCGCCGGAGGAAGACAAGTTTCTGATTGCCTCGTCCTTATGCTGCGCGCCATAGGCATGCGGCTTATTCTCTGCAACGATCTTGCCCGCCGGGCAGCGCTTTTCGCACAGATCGCACGCCACGCACAGCTTGCCATCCACAACGGGATAGAGAAACCCCTCCGCATCTGGCTGCATGGTGATCGCGTGCTTCGGACAGATGCTCACGCATGCGCCGCAACCCGTACATTCGGCCTTGTTGGATCTGACTGTCTGTCTCATTGGTTGTTCTCCTGTCACTTTGCAAGATCAAGGATGGCGGAGACGATCTCCTCCTGCCCTGCCGTATATGCCGGAATACGCGCTTTCAGGAAGTCGTGCTCCGTCTTAGCACGTGCCATCAGCGCGTCATAAGCCGCAATGAGCTGCGTTTCGCCGGCGAGCTCCTGCACGGGAATGAGATGCCCGGCCTCATCGCCGAACAGATCGCGCGCAATGCCCTTCGCCTTGACCGAATAGCCGATGACCAGCGTCGGTACGCCCGTGGAATACGCCGCGATCGACGCATGGGTGCGCGCGGTCACCAAGGCGCTCAGGCGCTTGATATAGCCCTTGATCTGGACGGCTGTCAGCTTCCTGGCGTCGGGCAGCATCAACACGCGCGGCTCGTCTGCAAACCGGGCCTTGATGCTGCCCAGCGCGTCAAGATCGTTGTCGTGCTCCCAGAAGACATGCGGAATCAGCGCTACGGCGCAGTCGCTCGTATTCAGAATATGGCGCACGAGCGAAACAAACGCTTCCAGCGCCGCGTCTGCATCCTTCGCCTTGCGCAGCACCAGCGGGCTGACATTCAGGCCGATCGTCCTGCCCTCCAGCCAGCCGTCGGGCAGCGCAAGCTCCTCGCTGGCCATGGTGAACGCCGGATCGCACCAGCGGATCACGGGCAGGCCTTTTTCCTTCATCGCTGCCTCCGTGATGGATTCACGCGCGACAATCAGATCGTAGGCGCGAAGATCTTCCAGTGTTTCACCCTCCATGATATCCGGCTCCACCGAGCAGCCCCAGAGCACCAACGGCTTCTTTGCGCGGCGCAGACGGCCATTGATGACCTGCAGATGCTCCTGATGCTTATAGCAATACGTATCGCCGCCGATGGACAGGCACACGTCGCTCGCCTTGCCCAGGTCGATAACCGTGCCATGCTTACGGGCGATCTCCTGCTCGCGCGGAATACCCAGACGGAATCCGATGGAATTGATGATGCGGCGGATGCTGTAAGGCGCAATCTCGCTGCTGATAATTCTCTTCACGCCGTCCAGCCCGGCCTCACGGTCGACCTTTGGCGTAAGCGAGGTCAACGAGAGCGCCGCCTTTTCGCCAAAGAGCGCAGCGGTCGAACGGACGATCGCCTCGCAGCCGCGATTCTCGCAGCCGCCATGATTATAAAGCATGATCTTTTTCATCGTCTGATCCCCCACCTTTTTCCGGTCAGCTTTTCTCTGACGCGCATGAGCACATAAAACGCCGGGAAGAAGCCGCCGCTTACGACGCTGTAAAGCATTCTATCCTGCCTGTCGATGCGGCCTTTCTCAATACCCTCGAGCACGAGCGGACGCACCTTCTCATGGAACGTCTGCATGCAGGCGCGGATGCCGCGCTCCTTTTCATCGATCCACACGCAGGTCTGCAAAAAATCCCTGAAATAGCGCTCCTTGACGCCTTCTGCGAGCAGAATCCTGCTCATGCTGCGCAGCATCGGCTGATGTGCGTCGCTGTGCGAACGGACGCCCGCCATGGCCGAGCTGCCATGAATGCGATAAACATATGTGATATCCGATAGATATGCTACCTTGCCGGCGCGCAGAAACAGCCTGAGATTGAGCAGCGCGTCCTCGCCGATGCGCACATTTTCATCCAGCCGTACGTCCTCAAACAGCGTCCTGTCGTAGAGCTTATTCCAGATATTGTTGTAAATCCGGTGCATATGGATGATCTCGCGGACGATGCCCTGCGGCTCCTGCGAAACCGGCTCGGTCTCCACCGGGATGCGTTCGCTCCGATCCATATCAAGGATCGCATGCGCCGCCGACACGATCTGCGCGCCTGTGCGCATGGCCTGCGCGTGCAAAAGCTGCATCGCATTTTCTTCCAGAGCATCGTCGGCATCAACAAAAGCGATATAGCGCCCCGTCGCCAGATCAAGTCCCCTGTTCCTCGCGGCGGAAACGCCGCCGTTTGGAATATGCAGCACCTTTGCTCTCGCATCTTCGGCGGCAAAGGCATCCAGCAGCGCGCCGGTCGAATCTTGCGAGCCGTCGTCAATAAAGATCATCTCCAGAGACGGGCCTTTTTGAGCTTTGAGGCTGTGAAGACATGCGCTCAGATAGCGGTCAGAATTATAACAGGGTACAATGATGCTGATATCGGCCTGCTGATTCATGGGTTGTTCCCCCCTTGCGGGTTGTCTTATGCTCAGGGAAGCAGATAGCTGGACATCGGCAGCGCCTTGAGCGCCAGATAGTACAGTTTCTGCTTGACGGGCAGCGCGGCAAACTCCACGCCGCGCGTCATCGCGGCGACCATGCGCCTTGTGAGCGCGAAGGCCGCGCCAAGCCTGCCACGATCCACGCGCAGCGTACGCACGTAGATATCGATATGCGCGCGGAAGAGCTGCGTCTGCATCCCATGCTTTTCAATGAAAACGCCGATGCCATCGATCATCTCCATGGTGCGTCCATAGATATCCGCACGGGCACGCGTCATGGCGGAATTTCCGCCGAATTCGTAGATATAGATCGTCTCCTCACTCATGCGCCACGCGCGCGCGGCGATAAACGCATCGAGATTAAACAGCACATCTTCGCCCACCTTCACGCCTATGGGCGCACGCACGGCATGGCTGCGAAGCATGTCTGCGCGATAGAGCCGGGCGCACATGCTGTTGAGCGCGCTGTCGCCGCGAATGAGACTCTCGAGCACCGCCTGCAGATCGCCGTCTGTACAGGCATGTTTTTCGATGCGTCCGCCCTCGTCGCGAAAATGCATCTCGTAGGCGCCGCAGACGATATCCACGCTTTCATCCGCCAGGGACAGAAGATGCTCAAGCGCATGCGCCAGCAGATGATCATCCGCATCGACGTAGGAAATCCACTTACCCCGAGCAGCATCCATACCAGTATTGCGCGCAGCAGACACACCGCCATTTTCCTGATGGATCACGCGCATGCGCGGCTCATCTTTGGCCAGCTGCTCCAAAGCAGCAAGCGTATCGTCCCCGGAGCCGTCATCGATAGCGATCAGCTCCCAGTTTTGCTCACTCTGCGCCTGAATGCTTCTCACGGTGCGAGCAAGCGTCTGCCCATTGTTATAACAAGGCAGGACGATCGACACAAGCGGCGTATTCATCGCGGCATCTCCTTTTGGGCGCGCAGATTGAACGACGCCTCACTGTATTTTCGGCGGATCACCTGCGCGGGATAGATCATTGGATAGATCACTGGATACAAGCCGGAGCGGCAGATCCGGCAAAGCATACGCGCTTTGAGCGACATTTTTCGCTCGTCCATCACATCCAGAGGCAAAAGCGGCACTGCATCTGATTGAAACCGGCGAAGCACGCCCAAAACCCCTTCATCCTTATACAGGCGAAGCACCACGGAATCAACATACGCCGGGAAGAACGATTCCATCTGTCCGCGGCGCAGCAGCATATCCCGCATCGCCAGCAGCCACGGCGTATGGCGCTCCAGCTCGCTCTTTGTCTGCGTATGCATAGCGGACGCGCTGTGCGTGCGATAGCGATAGGCCACACGATTCACATACGCGATCCCACGTCCGCAGAGGACGGCCTCCAGATTAAACAGGGCATCCTCTGCGATCTTCACGCCTTCTTTGAGGCAGATATGTTCATTTTCAATCAGCGCGCGTCTGTGCAGCTTATTGCACATGATATTGAGCACGCAGTCCCCCTCGATCAGGCGCAATGCTGCAGCACGGCGCTTGCCCTCGCCGGTCAGATCCATCCAGCGCGTTTCGGGAATCACAGTTTCACGCCTGCCGGTTTCATCGAACGTCTCATGGGCGCAGACAACCATATCCACCACGTCATCCGCACCGGAAAGCAGCGTCTCCAGCGCATCCGGCGGCAGCAGATCGTCGCTGTCCACAAATGCGATCCACTCGCCCTGCGCGTGATCAAGGCCAAGATTGCGCGCAGCGGCAACGCCGCCATTCTCCTTGGCAAACACATGCACGCGTGCATCCTCACGCGCATAGCGCTGGGCGACGGCGAGCGTTCCGTCCTTGGATCCGTCGTCGACGAGGATCGCTTCAAAGTCTTCAAACGTCTGAGCGAGCACGGAGTCCATGCACGCGCCGAGATATTTTTCGCTGTTATAGCACGGGATGATGATGCTGATTTTCACCTTACATCCTCCCTGCCCTGCACAAGTGCGGCTGCTCCCTTCACATTGCCGCGCAGCCAGCGTACGGCAAACAGCCTGCCGCGGATCTGGGTCATGACGCCCTTATGGGTATTGAGGGTGTACATGAGCAGCGGCATGGGAGAAATCAGCGCGCGCAGCAGTCCCTTCATGGTCTCATTGCCCCGGTATTCCTCCATGGCGCGATGGACGTCGGCCAGATCCGGGTCAAGCCGGATGCCCTTGGTGATGAGCTTATCATAGCAAAGGACGGGCAGCACGTTTTTGATCTCGTCAAAGCGGCCGCACGCTTTGGCATACTCCCACAAACGGACGGAAAGCGTCATCAGCCGCCAGGCAAGGCGCGGCTTTTTCATGCCCATGAGCGAATCGCCGCGCTGGACATAATAGACATACGCAGAAGAAAGCGCGGCGATCGTATGCGTATGCATGAGATACATCGCCGAAAACAGCGTATCCTCGGCAAAAATCTCTTTATTGGGCGCAAAGCGCAGGCCGTTTTCCTCGATCACGCTGCGGCGATAGAGCTTGCTCCATGCCTCCTGGCCATGCTTATAGGGCATCCAATACCGATAGAAATACTGCGCAAGACCGAGGCGGTCCACATCGATCGTCTCATCCTGAAAGCGCAGATACGCCCCCTGCTCCTGTCCATCCACAACAAGCGCATAATTATAGAGCACCTGCTCGGCCCCGGTTTCATCCGCCGCCCGGACGATATCGGCAAGCCAGTCGGGCGAAACATAGTCGTCTGAATCGACGAAGGCGATATATTCGCCGCAGGCTGCATCCAGACCGGCGTTGCGCGCGGAGGACAGACCGCCGTTTTCCTTATGCACCTGACGGATGCGGCTGTCGCGTTCGGCATAAGCCTGCATGATCGCAGGACAGCCATCCCTTGTTCCGTCGTTGACGAGGATCAGCTCGTAATCCGTGAACGTCTGCGCGAGAATGCTGTCAAGGCACCTGGGCAGATAGGCTTCCACCTGATATACCGGCACAATTACGCTCACCTTGCACACGGGCACTTCCTCCTTCTCAGGGACATAATCATACAGATTGATTATACCATACGAGCCAATGCAATGACAAGAGCCTCCCGGACGGGAGGCTCCTGAAGCGATTTCATCTCTTATTTTACTTCGCCATTTCGGATCAGTTCGATCGCCTTTTGTAGCTGGGCATCCTGATCATGC
>SVGO01000040.1 GCA_015056305.1 Clostridiales bacterium
TCCCGCTTATCTTGCGCTTCGCGCATGGGCTACGTTGGGGATTTCATCCCCAAACCCCTGACAAGGGACTTCGCCCCTTGACCCCATGTACGCTTCGCGCGCTCTTACGCTACTTTATCTTCCTTTAGCTCAGCACCGCTTCGACAACATGCCTTCCCGGCTTCTCATCCGCAGCGATCACATTGCCCTCCAGCGGCTTTCCGTCCATCGTCAGCGACAGCTTGCCCTTCTCGTCGCCCGCCCGATTGACGATATGAATCGTATACTCGCTGCCGCGGAACTTGCGCGTGACGGTCAGCTCACTCAGCTCCTTGGGCAGACACGGATCGACCTTCAGGCCGTCGTAATCCGGCTTCACGCCGAGAATGCCCTGGCTCGCCGCATAGAACGTCCATGCCGCCGTACCGGTCAGCCAGGAATTCTTTGCCTGACCAAATTTCGGCGCATACGGACCCGCGACCATCTGGCTGTAGACATACGGCTCGGTGTGGTGCAGCTTCTGATCGGTGATATACGCCGGGCAGGTGCGCCTGTAGATATCAAACGCGCGGCCGCCGTGACCGAGCTCCGCCTCCGCCAGCACGATCCACGGATTGTTGTGGCAGAAGATGCCGCCGTTCTCCTTGTATCCCGGCGGATAGGAGCTGATCTCGCCCAGCTCCAGATGATACTTCGTGTACGGCGGCGTGTGGATCGCCACGCCGTGCTCGCTGAGCAGATGCTCGCGCACGGAATCCAGCGCCGTCTGCGCATAGCCTTCCTTCACGCCCACGCCGGCCATGATCAGGAAGCCCTGCGGCTCAATGAAAATTTTGCCCTCCTCGCATTCGTCCGATCCGATCTTCTTGCCGAATGCGTCATATGCGCGCAGGAACCATCTGCCGTCCCAGCCATGGGCGAGCACGGCCTGCTCCATCGCTTCTTTATGGGCGGCTACAGCATCAGCCTCTTCATCCAAGCCGTACAGGCGGCACAGGCGCTCGTAATCCGGACATACGCCCACGAACATGCCGGCAATGAACAGCGACTCAGCGACGCCGGATTCAAAGTTCGCCGTCGTCTGGAAGCTCTCGCCCGGGGTATTGGAGAAGCAGTTCAGATTCAGGCAGTCGTTCCAGTCCGCGCGGCCGATCAGCGGCAGCTTGTGCGGGCCGAGATGATCGATCGTATAATGGAACGATCTTCTCAGGTGCTCCATCAGCGGCTGCGCCAGGCTCTCGTCGTTGTCAAACGCTACCGACTCCGAGAGGATGGACAAATCGCCCGTCTCCTTGATATATGCCGCCGCGCCGAAAATCAGCCACAGCGGATCGTCGTTGAAGCCGGAGCCCACGTCGAAGTTGCCGCGCTTGGTCAGCGGCTGATACTGATGATACGCGCTGCCGTCCGGGAACTGCGTTGCTGCGATATCCAGAATGCGCTCGCGGGCGCGCGCCGGAATCAGATGCACAAAGCCCAGCAGATCCTGCGTCGAATCGCGGAAGCCCATGCCGCGGCCGATACCGGACTCGTAGTAGCTCGCCGAGCGGGACATGTTGAACGTGACCATGCACTGATACTGATTCCAGATGTTGACCATGCGATCAAAGCGCTCGTCGCCGGAAACCACCTGCCAGGTCGAGAGCAGCTCATCCCAATACGCCTTGAGCGCACAAAGCGCCTTGTCAAACTTCTCCTCGCTGTCGAATCTGCCAAGGAGCGCATAGGCGGGCGTCTTGTTGATCACGCCGGGCGCGATGAACTTCTCCTCCTGCTCATTCTCGCAGTAGCCGAGCGTGAACACGAAGCACACGCGCTCGCCCGGGGCCAGCCAGCCATGCAGGCGATGGCTGCCGATGGGCGCCCAGCCGCTGGCGACGGAGTTGCGGCTCTTATCCTCGAAGACGGCGTCCGGATGGTCAAAGCCGTTGTACGCGCCCAGGAAGCTGTCGCGGTCGGTGTCAAAGCCGTCGATGGGCGCATTGACGCTGTAGACAGCATAGTGATTGCGGCGCTCGCGGTATTCGGTCTTGTGATAGATCGCGCTGCCTTCGATTTCGACCTCGCCGGTGGAGAAATTGCGCTGGAAGTTCGTGGTGTCATCCTGCGCGTTCCACAGGCAGAACTCCACAAAGCTCGTCAGCGTCACCTCGCGATGGTGATGCGCGCGGTTTTCAATCTCGACCTTGGTCACTAAGGCGTTGTCGCCGCGGGGCACCATGCTCGTCTGCGTGACGGCAAGGCCGTTCTTCTCCGCGAAGATGCGCGTATAGCCCAGACCGTGACGGCACTCATAGTAGTCCAGCGGCGTCTTCACCGGCATCCAGCCCGGGGTGAAGACCGTGTCGCCGTCCTTGATATAGAAATACTGTCCGCCGGCGTCGGTGGGGACGTTGTTGTAACGATAGCGGGTGATGCGCAGCATGCGGGCGTCTTTATAGAAGCTGTAGCCGCCGCTGGTGTTGGACATGAGCGTGAAGAACGCTTCGCTGCCCAGATAATTGATCCAGGGAGAGGGCGTGTCAGGGCGGGTGATGACATACTCACGCGCCGCATCGTCAAAATAACCGTATTTCATGGTGCTTTTTGCCTCCCTTGATGGCGGATTTCCGGCTCAATGGTTCACTTTCGAAAACGTTTTAGTGTGACGATGCCAAAGAACCAGCTTGATTAATTCCAATATACAGGAAATATTGCACAAAATCAAGCTGTTTTTCGGGTTTTAGGGCTGAATGTGGCAAAAGGACGAAATGGGTGAAGCGGCCGCTTTGTATCCGCGCGCCAGCCCAGCCAGCTGTTTTTGTCATACGCGACACCCTTTGCCTTTATATTTTGGAAAAAACGACCATACTTTTTTCGAATCTCCTTGCTTTCTTTTGCTTGCGGGCGTATAATGTTCTTGCGAAAACGTTTTAGTCTTGGGATCATGGAGGGGTTGTGTATGGCGGTCACCATCAAGGAGCTTTCCGCGGCATGCGGTCTGTCCATCTCGACGGTCTCCAAGGCGCTCAACGACTATCCGGACGTCAGCGCGGAGACACGCGAGCTCGTCCGCGCAACCGCCGCCAAGCTGGGCTATCGCCCCAGCGCCATCGCGCGCGGACTCAAGATCGGCCGTACGTTCAACCTTGGCGTGCTCTACAGCGACGACAGCGCCAGCGGCTTCATGCACAACTATTTCGCCCCAGTCCTCGAAGCCTTCAAAAACGAAGCCGAGCGCAGGGGATACGATATCACGTTCATCACCCATCGCACGGGTCACAATAACATGACCTATCTGCAGCACTGTCTGTACCGCAATGTAGACGGTGTGTGCATCGTCAACTGCCATTTTAACGATCCCGAGGTGAACGAGCTGCTCTGCGGCCCGCTGCCCGTGGTGACGATCGACCACATGTTTCACAACCGCAGCTGCGTGGAATCCGAAAACCGACAGGGCATGACGCAGCTCACGCAGCACATCCTCTCCAAGGGCCATACCCGCATCGCCTATATCTGCGGCGAGGACAATGCCGTCACCAATATCCGCCGCACCAGTTTCCTCAGAACCATGCAGGAAGCAGGGCTTCGCGTACCGCAGGAATACCTGACTTACAGCCATTATCACCATCCAGCCGCCGCGCGCGAGGCGACTGAGCGCCTGCTCGCCCTGCCTGAGCCGCCGACCTGCATCATCATGGCGGACGACTACGCGGCTCTGGGCGGCCTGGAGGCGATCCGCGCTGCGGGCCTGCGCGTGCCGGAGGATATCTCCGTCGCCGGATACGACGGCGTCGCTATCTTGCAGATGTGCCGTCCGCAGCTGACGACCGTTCGGCAGGACACGCTGCGCATCGGTCAGGCCGCCGCGCGCAAGCTGGTGCATCTCATCGAGCAGCCGCACACGACCTTCCAGGAGATCATTTCCATCCCATGCCGGCTTATTCCGGGCGAGACGGTCGGTCCCGTGCCGGATCATCCGTAATCTGCATTTCCCCCAATGCCATCATCGACAGGAGGAATACTCATGAGCTTCCGCAAGGATTTTATCTGGGGCGCCGCGACTGCGTCCTATCAGATCGAGGGCGCTGCCTACGAAGACGGCAAGGGCCTGAACGTCTGGGACCGCTTCTCCCATGAGCCGGGCAAGGTGCTTGAGGGCCACACCGGCGATACTGCCTGTGATCACTACCATCGCTTCAAAGAAGACGTCGCGCTGATGAAGGAGATGGGCGTGAAGAACTATCGCTTCTCCATCTCCTGGACGCGCCTTCTGCCCGAGGGCGTCGGCGAGGTGAACGAGGCCGGCGTCGCGTTCTACAATGCGCTGATCGACGAACTGGTTGCCGCCGGCATCCGTCCGTTTGTCACGCTCTTTCACTGGGATTATCCCTGCGCGCTGCAGGCCAGAGGCGCATGGGAGAACCCGGAGAGCCCGAAGTGGTTTGAGGAATACACAGCGCTGTGCGCCCAGCGCTTTGGCGACCGCGTGAAGGATTTCATCACCTTCAACGAGCCGCAGTGCTTCATCGGTCTGGGCTACGGCAAGGGCGAGCATGCGCCGGGCTATCAGCTGCCGCTTTCCACAACGGTGCCCATGAGCCATCATGTGCTGGTTGCGCACGGTTTGGCGGTGAAAGCGCTGCGCAAGTACGCGCCCGGCTGCCGCGTCGGCTATGCGCCCTGCGGCAGTCCGCGCATCCCGGCCAGCGACGATCCTCGTGATATCGAGGCCGCGCGCAAGGCATATTTCATGGTGAACGACTATCCGCCGTTCTGGGCGTTCAACATCAGCTGGTGGAGCGATCCGCCGATGCTGGGCCATTATCCCGAGCAGGGCCTCAAGCTCCTTGGCCAGTATCTGCCTGCCGGCTGGGAAAAGGATCTCGAAATTATCCATCAGCCGCTGGATTTCTACTGCCAGAACATCTACAACGGCAGCGTCGTCCGCGCCGCGGACAATGAGTTGGGCTTTGAGGAAGTCGCCCAGCCGGTCGGCCATCCCAAGACGGCGATCCAGTGGCCGATCACGCCGGATGCGCTCTACTGGGGACCGAAGTTCCTGTATGAGCGCTACAAGACGCCGTTTGTCATCAGCGAAAACGGCATGTCCGCGCACGACGCGGTCAGCCTGGACGGCAAGGTGCACGATCCGAACCGTCAGGACTACATGCACAGGTATCTGCTCGCCTACAAGCGCGCCGCCGAAGACGGCGTGGACGCGATCGGCTACTTCGCCTGGTCGCTGATGGACAATTACGAATGGGCCTATGGCTACACCGAGCGCTTTGGCCTGGTGTATGTGGATTACGTCACGCAGGAGCGCATTGTCAAGGACAGCTTCCACTGGTATAAAACGGTGATGGAGCAAAACGGAGAGAATCTGTAAGCATCCAAGAAGAGCCGCCGGAAATCCGGCGGCTCTTTGCGTGCAGCATGAACATTAAATTGACCAAGACTTAAAGCCGACGCGAAGCGGCTTATGCAGCATGCTCCCCCATCTCCTCCCCGCTGCGATCCACCGCCTCCAGCGGCTGAGGCTTCTCAAGCGCCAGCGCCTGCCAGTTCAGCACGCCCTGCACGATACTTTCCGCCACTTCCTGCCGGTAGATCTCCTGCATCAGCTTCTCCTCTTCCTCCTTGTTGGACAAAAAACCGCATTCCACCAGCACGCTCGGCACGCCCAGCGTCAGAATGTAATAATCCCCGCCCAGCGCAGGCCGCTCCTTCTCCGGCTTCAGCCCCGCGATCATCGCCTCCTGAATCGCACCCGCCAGCAGCCGCCCCGCCGGACAGCCCTCGCGGTAAAACATCTGCGGTCCGCTCTCGCTGCGCCCGGCGTACTCGTTCATGTGGATCGAAAGCACCATGTCTGCGTCGTTCAGCCGGATGATCTCCGCCCGGCGCTGCATGTCCTGCAGCTTCTTTCGGATCGGCGGATCCTCGTCGCACAGCGCATAGTCGCCCGTGCGCGTCATCACCACGTCCGCGCCCTGCGATCGCAGCAGCCGCTCCACGCGCTGCGCCACATCCAGATTCAGCCCCTTCTCCGGCACGCCGCTCACCCGGCCGACCGCGCCTCCGTCATAGCCGCCGTGCCCTGCGTCCACGGCAATCGTCAGCCCATGCAGCGCGCCCGGCGCAACCGTCGTCTGCACCGCCGTCTGCTGCGCGGCAAACGTCTGCACGGCGCTCGTCCCCGCCGCAAGCAGCAGCGCCAGCGAACAAAGCGCCGTCACCCCCAGCAGCATCCCCGCCGCGATCTGTACACGATCCCGCTTTTTCAGCACATCTCCCGCCTCCCGAATGCTCATAGGCACGCATATGCGCTCCGGCGCGCAGCTATGCACGCTGGCGTTCCATTCGATATGTTGTCACAATCTTCATTTTATCCAATCAAATGTTACAAATCTTTTTCATCCTTTTCCACGGGTTATAAACAAGTTATCCCCAGTTTTCCACCAACTTGTCCACATTTGAATTTTGTAGAAACCACAGGGAATTTCGCATTTTTCACGCAGTTATCCACAGTTGTCCACAGGCCATTCCCGGTCAATTGTGGAAAGTTGTGGACAACGATAGTTTTCCACAGGATGACAAAAACAAAAAAACTGTGCCGAGTTGTTACAAATCTGTAATAATCTCGACACGGTTTTGACGTATTTTTGCTGGAAATATCAGGGAAAGTCGGCCGGTGGCCGCTTCCTCTTGCAAACAACTTTCAACCTGAAGCGACGCTGTGCTCCAGCACGGTTCTTTGCGTAATCTTATTCCGAAAGAAAAACAATCCGCTTACACCAGTCTCAGCGACGGCGTCGCGTTGAGATCCAATCCCGCAATTTCGCCGCGCATCAGGCGGTAAAACGCCGCGCTGCCGATCATCGCCGCGTTGTCCGTGCACAGGATCGGCGGCGGCATCATCAGGCGGATGCCGGCCTTCTGGCATTTGTCGTTCATGGTATTGCGCAGGCCGGAGTTGCTCGCTACGCCGCCGGCGAGCGCCATGATCTTGCTGCCGCTTTCCTTGGCCGCGAGCACGGCCTTGTCGCTGAGCAGCTCCACCGCCGCATGCTGGAAGCTCGCCGCAATATCCGCCGCCGGCACATCCTGCCCATTCTGGCGCAGCTTGTGCACGGTGTTGATCAGCGCGGTCTTGAGCCCCGAGAAGCTATAGTCATAGCGCCCCGGAGTCTGCACATGGGGGAGCTTCAGCGCGTGCGGATTGCCTTCGCGGCTGAGCTTATCGAGCATCGGGCCGCCGGGATAGGGCAGGCCGAGCACGCGCGCCGCCTTGTCAAAGGCTTCGCCCGCCGCGTCGTCCATCGTCTGGCCCAGCAGGGTATACACGCCGTAATCGTCCACGCGCACGATATGCGAATGACCGCCGGAGGCAACCAGGCACACAAACGGCGGCTCCAGCTCAGGATGCGCGATATAGTTCGCGCTGACATGGCCCTCGATATGATTGACCGGGATCAGCGGCTTATTGGCCGCATAGGCCAGCGCCTTCGCCGCGCTCACGCCGATGAGCAGCGCGCCGACCAGGCCCGGGCCATAGGTCACGGCGATCGCGTCCACATCCGCAAGGGTCATGTTTGCCTTCTTGAGGCACTCGTCCACGACCGGGTCGACGCTCTCCACATGCTTGCGCGAGGCGATCTCCGGCACCACGCCGCCGTACATCGCATGCAGCGGGATCTGGGAGGAGATAATCGAGGAGACGACCTCGCGGCCGTCGCGCACGATCGCCGCCGCCGTCTCGTCGCAGCTGGATTCAATCGCAAGGATCGTCGCATGACCGGCAGCCTGCAATCGCGCCGTCTGCTCCCTGACGCTCTGTTCGTAGTTCATGTTCATTCTCCTTTGGCCACATGTCTGCGGATCATGCGCGACACGATCTCATAGACCACAAGCAGCATCACCCATACGACCAGGAACATGCGCAGCGCCTGGTTCGCGCCGTTGAGCAGCGCCTGCTCAAACAGCGGTTGGGGCATCATGCGGATGAGGATATCTGTATTCGGGTCCATCAGCCACAGATCGTTGGTGAAGATCGCCTCGTGCATCTGCACAAACAGCATCTCAAAGCCGCCCGCCGTCACCTGATTCATGATATTCTGCACGATGATCATGATCACCGTCACCGCACTCAGGCCGCCGATGAGCCGCGGCAGCACGCGGCGCTTCAGCTTCGCGCCCGTCCATGCGGTCACGACCGCCAGCGCCACGGCCAGCGTCAGATAGGTCTTGCTTATGCCTGCCGCCGCCTGCGTCAGGCCGCGCACGTCGCGCATATGCTGCTGCTCCTTTTCATTGAGCACATCCGGCTGCGCATCGGTTTCCCCGGCCATGAAGGCGGCCATCTCCTTCGCGAATTCGTCCTGCTCCGCGTCGGTCAGGCCAATGTATTCCGTGACCTTCGCGCTGATCTGCGGATCGTTTTCCGCGTCCAGATACTTCGCCACAGCCGTGCGGGACATGCCGCCGTAGAAATTCTCGTCGGTGGCGATCTGGTCGATCGCGCCGCACACTGCGCCCAGCGCCGCAAGCAGCACCATCACGCCGGTCAGGATGCCGGTGATCCATGAAAGCTTTTTCATTGTCGTTCTCCTGATAAAATCGAAAGGCCCTCCCCCTTTTCAAGGGGAGGGTGCCCGAAAGCTTTGAGTTACGTTGGGGCTTCCGCCCCAAACCCCGCCCGGGGATGCAATCCTCGGACCCCTTCTTCGCTTCGCGGCGGTATAAGCCGCTTATTGCATCTGCAAATACGCCGTAATAAAGCCGTCGATCTCGCCATCCATCACAGCGTCCGTGTTGCTGGTTTCGTAGCTCGTGCGGTGATCCTTGACCATGGAATACGGATGGAAGACGTAGGAGCGGATCTGGCTGCCCCATTCGATCTTCTTCATCTCGCCCTTGATGTCGGCCATGCGCTCCTCGCGCTCGCGCTCGCGCAGCTCCAGCAGCTTGGCCTTGAGCATGCGGATACAGTTCTCGCGGTTGTGCACCTGGTCGCGGCTGGTCTGGGAGGAGACGACAATGCCCGTCGGATAGTGCGTCATACGCACGGCGGAAGAGGTCTTGTTGACGTTCTGTCCGCCCGCGCCGGAGGCGTGGTACACGTCGGTGCGCACGTCCTTCATGTCGATCTCGATCTCGTTGTCGTCATCCTCGATGATCGGGGATACGTCCAGCGAGGAGAAGCTCGTCTGGCGGCGCGCGTTGGAGTCGAACGGGCTGATGCGCACCAGGCGGTGCACGCCCTTCTCGCCGCGCAGGAAGCCATAGGCGTTCTCGCCCGTGATCTCCATCGTCACGGACTTGAGGCCGGCCTCATCGCCGTCGAGGATATCGATGATCTTCACGTCAAAGCCATGGCGCTCGCAGTAGCGCTGATACATACGGCTGAGCATCTGCGTCCAATCCTGCGCCTCGGTGCCGCCTGCGCCGGCATGCAGGGAGATGTACGCGTTATTGCTGTCGTAGTCGCCGCGCAGCAGCGTCTCAAGGCGCAGCGCCGCAATCTCCTCCTGCAGGCTCTTGATCTCCTCGCCCGCCTCGGCGACAAGATCATCATCCTCCATCTCCTCGGCGAGCTCCATGGTCGCCTCCACGTCGTCTGCACGCGCGATGAGCCTGTTAAAATGCGCCAGCTTGTTCTCGATGACGCGCACCTTCTTGGAAACGGACGTGGAACGCTCCAGATTATTCCAGAAATCCGGCTCGTTCATGGTCTCCTGCAGCTCCATGAGCTGCTCCTTCATGGTCTCGATATTCAGCGCGCCGCCGACCTCTTCGATATTCTCGCGGATCTTTGCAAGCGTCTGGCGGTAGGTATCCAGTTCGATCACGGTGATTCACTTCCTTTATTCGGTCTATATCTGGTGTCTTGTGTATATACCCCTCAGGCGCTGCGCGCCAGCTCCCCTTTCAGGGGAGCCTTATCAGCGCTCACAAGCCTCCCCTGAAAGGGGAGGTGCCTGCATAGCAGGCGGAGGGGTTTTCGCAGGCGTTACGCCTCGCGTCCGCAGCAGTTCTTGTATTTCTTGCCGCTGCCGCACGGGCAGGGATCGTTGCGTCCGGGCTTCTTCGCCACAGTCTTGGTGCCCGCCGGGCCGCCCGCGTTCTTGGCCTGCTCGAGGTTCGTTTCCTTCACCTCGGCAACCTCCTTGCGCTCCTGCGGGACGTTGATGCGCGCCTGATACATCCTGCGCACGGTGTCCTCGCGGATCAGATGCACCATCTCGTCGAACATGTCGTAGCCCTCGAGCTGGTATTCCGTGATCGGATTGCGGTTGGCGTATGCGCGCAGGCCGATGCCCTCGCGCAGCTGGTCCATCGCGTCGATGTGATCCATCCAGCGCTTGTCCACGCAGGTGAGCAGCACCACGCGCTCCAGTTCGCGGGTATCCAAGCTGATCTTCGCGAACTCATTCTCGCGGATCGCATAGAAGTCGCGCGCCTCCTGCTTGAGCATGGCGGTCAGCTCGGCCTTGGGAATATGATTGAGCTTATCCTCGTGCGCGGCAAAGAAGCCGACGCGCGTGCACAGGCGCTCCATGTAGTTCTTGAGGCCTTCCATGTCCCAGTCGAGCGTGTCGTCGCCATTGCCGCAGTAGAGCGCGATCGCCTCGTCGATGAGCGAATCCGCCATCTTGGCGATGGTGTCGTGCATATCGCGGCCCTCGAGCACCTGCAGGCGCTGGCCATAGATCTCCTTGCGCTGCTCGTTCATGACGTCGTCATACTGGAGCACGTTCTTGCGGATCTCGTAGTTGCGGCCCTCGATGCGCTTCTGCGCGTTCTCAATCTGGCCGGTAAGCATGCCCGCCTCGATGGCTTCGGTCTCCTGCACGCCCATCCTGGCGATCAAACCGGAGACCTTCTCGCTGCCGAACAGGCGCATCAGGTCGTCCTGCATGGAGATGAAGAACTGAGACGAGCCCGGATCGCCCTGACGGCCGGCGCGGCCGCGCAGCTGGTTGTCGATTCGGCGGGATTCGTGGCGCTCGGTGCCGATGATGTGCAGGCCGCCGACGGCGACCACGCGGTCATGCTCGGCGTCGGTCTGCTTCTTGAAGTCGGCGTAGAGCTGCTTGTAGATCACGCGCGCGTCGAGCACTTCCTGCGCCACGTTCTCGTTGAAGCCAGTCGCTTCCTCGATCACCATCTCGTCGTAGCCCTTCTGCTTCATCGCGCGACGGGCGAGATACTCGGGGTTGCCGCCCAGCAGGATGTCCGTGCCGCGGCCCGCCATGTTCGTGGCGATGGTGACCGCGCCAAAGTGGCCGGCCTGCGCGACGATCTCCGCTTCCTTCTCGTGATACTTGGCATTCAGAACTTCATGCTGGATGCCGCGCATCTTGAGCATCTTGGAGAGCAGCTCGGAAACCTCAACGGAAACCGTGCCCACCAGGATCGGCTGGCCGGTCTGATGGCGCTTGTCGATCTCGTCGATGACCTGCAGGAACTTGCCCTTGATGGTGGTATACACCAGGTCGTTCATGTCCTTGCGGATCATCGGACGGTTGGTCGGGATCTGCACGACGTCCAGCGCGTAGATGCCCTTGAACTCGTCCTCCTCGGTCTTGGCCGTACCGGTCATGCCCGAGAGCTTTTTGTACATGCGGAAGTAATTCTGGAAGGTGACAGTCGCCAGCGTCTTGCTCTCGCGCTCCACCTTCACATGCTCCTTCGCCTCGATCGCCTGATGCAGACCGTCAGAGTATCTGCGGCCGACCATCAGACGGCCGGTGAATTCGTCGACGATGATGACCTGATCGTTCTGCACGACGTAGTCAACGTCACGCTTCATCAGCGCATGCGCACGCAGCGCGGCGTTGATGTGATGCACGAGCTCGTTGTTGGCCACGTCGGAGAGATTCTCCACGCCGAACCAGCGCTCGGCCTTCGCCGCGCCCGCCTCGGAGAGGTTGCAGGTCTTTTTCTTCTCGTCCTTGACGTAGTCCTTGCGCATCGCGACGATTTCCTCGTCGGTATACGGGCTCTCCTCGAAACGGTTCACTTCCTCCGGCTCCACGCCCTCCTGCAGGGTGCAGACGAAGCGATCCGCCTTCTCGTACATGTCGGTGGACTTTTCGCCCTGACCGGAGATGATCAGCGGCGTGCGCGCCTCGTCGATAAGGATGGAGTCCACCTCGTCCACGATGGCGAAGTTGTGTCCGCGCTGCACCATGTTCTTCTGATAGATGACCATGTTGTCGCGCAGATAGTCAAAGCCCATCTCGTTGTTGGTGCCGTAGGTCACGTCGCAGGCATAGGCCGCCTTGCGCTCCTCCTGATCAAGGTCATGGACGATCACGCCCACGCTCATGCCCAGGAAGCGGAAGATGCGGCCGATGTCCTCGCCCTGGAATTTGGCGAGGTAATCGTTGACGGTGACGACGTGCACGCCGTTGCCGGTGAGCGCGTTGAGATACGCCGGCATGGTCGCCGTCAGCGTCTTGCCCTCGCCGGTCTTCATCTCCGCGATGCGGCCCTGATGGAGCACGATGCCGCCCATCATCTGCACGCGGAACTGGCGCTTGCCCGTCACGCGATAGGTCGCCTCGCGCACGACGGAGAATGCCTCCGGCAGCAGCTGATCCAGCGTCTCGCCGTTCTGGTAGCGCTTCTTGAATTCCTCGGTCTTCGCGCGCAGCTCGCCGTCGGTGAGCTTCTTATGCGCGTCCTCAAAGGAATCGATTTTATCGACAATCTTTTGCAGTTTCTTGATCTCCCCGGCATTCGGGTCGAACAGTTTGCTGAATAAACCCATTGTTTTCCTCCAAACCGCGAAGCGGGAATTTCCCGTGAATGGGCGCAAGTTTCCATACTTCGCTAATGATATATTGTATCATCATCGCCCGGTTTTAGCAACCTTTTGAGCAATAATTCAAAAAACGGGTCAGAAAAAGCGCTCCTCCCAAAGAAAGAGCGCTTGGATATATCATTGGATACGCCGGGCTGCCGATCCGGACCCGCTCGGGGATATCGTCCCGAACCCCTTCATCGCTTCGCGGCAGCTTAAAGCAGCGTTACACGTTGAAGAGCAGCTCGTCATACGCCGGCATCGGCCACAGCTCGCCGGAGACGATCATCTCCAGATGATCCACGGGCGCGCGCAGCACGTCCATCGCCGGGCAGACCTCCTCGTAGTAGGCGCGGGCCTGCTTTTCGCCGGTGAGCGCCGCGGCCTTCGCCTGCTTCATGCGCAGGTCGGCGAGCGCATTGTTTGCCTGGCGCAGCAGCACGCTCACGCGCGTGAGCAGCTCGCGCTGCACGCCCGCATCGATGCCCAGGCTCTCCACCGCAACGGCGGCGTCGGCCAGTTCCTTCGTGTAGCGGACAATCGCCGGGATGATGTCCTTGCCCGCCATGTCGATCATGGTCAGCGCCTCGATGTTGATCGTCTTGGCATAGATTTCATAAGAGACGTCCGCGCGGGCGACAAGTTCCTTCTCGGTATACACGCCGTGGCGCTCAAAGAGCGCGACGGAATCCTTCGTCGTCAGCTCAGGCACAGCGTCCACCATGGAGCGGATGTTGGGCAGGCCGCGGCGCGCAGCCTCCGCCTGCCATTCCACGGTATAGCCGTTGCCGTTGAAGATGATGCGCTGATGCGTGGTCATCTCGCGGCGGATGAGCGTCATGAGCGCCTTGTCAAAATCCTCCGCCTGCTCCAGCTCATCGGCGAACTGGCACAGCGCGTCGGCGGCGATCGTGTTGAGCACGGTGTTCGCGTCCGCGATGCAGCCGGAGGACGGCGTCATGCGGAATTCAAACTTATTGCCCGTGAAGGCGAACGGCGAGGTGCGGTTGCGGTCGCCCGCGTCGCGGCGGATCACCGGCAGCGTGGACACACCGACCTTCATATTGGACACCATCGGCACGCTCTCGTCGTTGCCGGCGATGATGTGCTCGACGATGTTGGTCAGCGGCTCGCCCAGGAACATCGAGATGATCGCCGGCGGCGCCTCATGGCCGCCCAGACGATGGTCGTTGCCCGGCACGGCGGCGCTCATGCGAAGCAGGCCCGCATGCTCGTCGACCGCCTTCATCACGGCCGCGAGCATCAGCAGGAACATCTTGTTGCTCTGGGGCAGCTTGCCCGGAGAGAGGAGATTCTTGCCCGTGTCGGTCGTCAGGCTCCAGTTGTTGTGCTTGCCGCTGCCGTTGACGCCGGCAAACGGCTTTTCATGCAGCAGGCATACCAGGCCGTGGCGCAGGGCAACCTTCTTCATGACGTTCATGATGAGCATGTTCTCATCCGTCGCCAGATTCGCCGTATGATAAATCGGCGCGAGCTCGTGCTGCGCGGGCGCGGCCTCGTTGTGCTCGGTTTTCGCCGCGATGCCCAGCTTCCACAGCTCGATGTCCAGATCGCGCATGTAGTTGCTCACGCGCTCCTTGATCGCGCCGAAGTAGTGATCCTCCATCTCCTGTCCTTTGGGCGGCATCGCGCCGAAGAGCGTGCGGCCGGTGAAGATGAGGTCCTTGCGCTTGAGATAGGTTTCGCGGTCGACGATGAAATATTCCTGCTCCGCGCCGACCGACGCGATCACGCGCTGCGTCTGCTCATCGCCAAAGAGGCGGCAGATGCGCACCGCCTGCTTGCTGATGGCCTCCATCGAGCGCAGCAGCGGCGTCTTCTTGTCCAGCGCCTCGCCGGTATAGGAGCAGAACGCCGTGGGGATGCACAGCGTCTTGGTCTTGCCGCTGTCGTAGATAAAGGCGGAACTTGTGATATCCCAGACGGTATAGCCGCGCGCCTCGAACGTGGCGCGGATGCCGCCGGAGGGGAAGGAGGAAGCGTCCGGCTCACCCTTGATGAGCTCCTTGCCGCTCATCTCCATGATGATGCTGCCGTCGCCCTGCGGGTTGATGAAGGAATCGTGCTTCTCCGCCGTGGTGCCGGTGAGCGGCTGGAACCAGTGCGTGAAGTGCGTGGCGCCCTTTTCGATCGCCCATTCCTTCATGGCCATCGCCGTCGCGTCTGCGACGATGGGATCGAGCTCCTCGCCCGTCACCATGCTGCGCCTCAGGCTCTTGTAGATCGCCTTGGGCAGGCGCGCGCGCATCTCCTGATCGCCAAAGACGCTGCTGCCATAGATCTCGGGGATATTCAGATTCTCGCTCATCGCGGTTCTCCTTTGTCTGTATGGTCAATTATCGTGTATGTCTGTCAAACGCCGGCGGCATGCCTGCCCTGCCGGCAACCATAATACAATACACCAACGGACGGGCAAAAGCAATCGCAAAAAATTCTGCGCGCGAAATGCCTTGCTTTCTTCCGTTTTTTGGATAAAAACTTTCGTTTTTATTGCCGCTGGCATCGCTGCCATCCGTTTTCTTGTGGCATTGTCTTCCACGGCGGAGCCGCTTTTTGCTCAAAGAAACGCGCGCCGCTTTCCAGCATAATATGAAAAACAAGCGCCCGCCTGGCTTTTGCGCGCGGCATGACGCGCCGCATCGCCGGAGAAAATCCTCCTGCGGCGGCGCGGACACATCGCCGGTCCGATGCATATTCTGCCATCAGGCAGGCAAAAAACGCCGCCCGATTCCGGCGGGATTCGCCGCCGCAAAGCCAGATCAAACGGAGGGATGCTCATGGCGCATTATGCGGTTCGCGAAAGCCCGCCCCTGCGGGGAGAGATACCCATCAGCACGTCCAAGAACGCCGTGCTGCCCATCATGTGCGGCGCGCTGCTCACCAGCGAAGACGTGCGCATCAATCGCCCGCCGGACCTGAGCGACGTACATACGCTCTCCTCGCTGCTCATCGCCTGCGGCTGCCGCTTAAGACGCGAGGACGGCGCGCTGATCATCACGGCGGACGATTTTCAAAATCCGCAGGACGAAGAGGATGTGCGCAAGATGCGCGCCTCCGTGCTCGTTTTGGGTCCGCTGCTCGCGCGGCTGGGCCAGGCGCGCATTCCCCTGCCAGGCGGCTGCGCCATCGGCCAAAGGCCCATCGATCAGCATCTCAAGGGCATGAGCGCGCTGGGCGCAAAGGTGCAGTTCGATCACGGCGGCGTGACGCTCTCGGGCCGCCTGCGCGGCGCGACGATCTATCTGGATATGCCGTCCGTCGGCGCGACGGAGAATCTGCTCATGGCCGCGACGCTTGCCGAAGGCGCAACGCGCATCGAAAACGCCGCCAAGGAGCCGGAGATCGTCGATCTTGCCGCGTTCCTGACGTCCATGGGCGCAAGGATCACCGGCGCGGGTACGTCCACCATCGCCGTTGAGGGCGTCAAAGCCCTGCACGGCACGTCCTGGCAGCCCATCGCCGACCGTGTGGAGGCGGGCACCATGGCCTGCGCCTGCGCGATCACCGGCGGCGAGCTCTTTCTTCGCGGCGCGCGCAGCGAGCACCTGCGCAGCCTGCTCTTCAAGCTCAGCGAAGCAGGCGTACATATCCACGATACGCCGGGCGGCCTGATGGTCTTCGGCCGTGCCAAGCAGCCCTTTGAGATCCGCACGATGGTCTATCCGGGCTTCCCGACCGATTTGCAGGCACCCATGATGGCCGTCGCCTGCAAGACGCCGGGCACGAGCGTGTTCCTGGAAACGATCTTTGAAAACAGGTTCATGCACGCGGCAGAGCTCTCGCGCCTGGGTGCGCATATCCGCGTGGAAAACCGCGTCGCTGTCGTCGAGGGCACGCCCTATCTCACCGGCGCAGCCGTCACCGCAACCGATCTTCGCGCAGGCGCAGCGCTGATTATCGCCGGCCTGTGCGCTGAGGGCGAAACCACCATCGACGACACCGGCGGCCATATCGCCCGAGGCTATGACAACATCGAGGAAAAAATCCGTAATGTCGGCGGCCACATCCAAAAACTTTCGTAAAAGTAAAGGGACTGCGCAGATACGCAGTCCCCTTTATGCATTGTAGTTTTCGAGCGCCCTCTGCGCGAAGAAAACGGTTTAAGCTCTGCAAAGCAGTTTCCCGCGCCCAAGTCCGGCGTCGGAGGGCCCTCAGCCCGGACGACGCCGCTTAGAAGCAAGCCCGAAGAGTCACATGGTCCAGCGGAACGCTGGTTAGCCCTTGACGGCGCCGCTGGTGGTCATCGCGCCTTCGACCTGCTCGGAGAACAGGCAGTAGACCAGGATGGCCGGCAGGGACGCGATCACCATCGTCGCGCCCATGGAGCCCCAGTCCGTGGTGAACTGGCCCTGGAAGAAGAGCACGCCCAGCGGCAGCGTCTTCATGTGCGCGGTGGTGCCCACGAGCACGTTCGCCAGCAGGAACTCGTTCCACGCGGAGAGGAAGACGTAGATCGCGATGGTCATGGTCGCAGGTCCGACGAGCGGCATGATGATCATGAAGAACGTCTGCCAGATGTTCGCGCCGTCGATACAGGCCGCCTCTTCCATCTCCTTCGGGATGCCCTTGAAGAAGCCGTAGTAGACCATGCAGGAGAACGCCAGGTTGATCGCCGCGTACGGCAGGATCAGGGACCAGTAAGTGCCCATGATGCCCATGGCGCTGACCGTCTGCACGACCGGCAGCAGGATCGCCTGCACCGGAATGAACTGACCGGTGGAGATGAGCGTGCGCGCGCCCTCGCGGCCCTTCCAGTTCAGGCGGGTGACAGCGAAGGTGAACATCATCGCGCAGATGATCGTCAGGACGACGGTGCCAATGCCGACGACCACGCTGTTCTTGAAGTACAGCGGCACGTCGTACTGGTTCCACGCGTTGACATAGTTCTCAAAGCGCCAGACCTTGGGCAGGCCGAACGGGTTGGTCTGGAAGATTTCCGTATTGTCCTTGAAGGAGTACATGATCATCCAGAGCATCGGATAGAGCGAGAAGATGGCATAGCCCCACAGGAACACCGTGAAGAGCACGGAGGAAAGGCTGTGCGGCTGCGGCTTCTTGCCGTCAGCCGTGAACTTTTTGGTCTTGCTCATACAAGATCAGCTCCTTTCCTGCGCGCGAACAGCGGGGTTTCGCGGTCCTTGAACAGCCAGTTCAGCACCAGAATGATGACCAGGCACTCCAGCACCAGCACGGAGGCGGAGGTCAGGCCGTAGCCGAAGTTCTGGCGGCCAAAGGCATGATTGTACATGATGTAGGTCAGGGTGTTGGTGGCGTTGCCCGGGCCGCCGCCGGTCATGATGTCGATCTCGGAGAACGCCTTGATGCCGCCGGTCACGGAAATCAGCAGGCAGAAGTTGAAGGTATCCTTGAGCAGCGGCAGCGTGATGTACCAGTGCGCCTTGACGCTGGTCGCGCCGTCGATCTCGGCCGCCTCGTAGAAGTCCTCGCCGATGGACTTGATGCCCGCGACGATCAGCGCAAACTGATAGCCCATCCACTGCCAGGCATTGACGAACGCAACGGCATAGATGGCCGTGTTGCGGTCGTTGAGCCAGTTCTGGCTCCACTCGATGCCCAGGGTCTTCATCAGGGTGTTGAGCAGGCCGTTGTCCGCGTTGAAGACATTGCCCCAGAGCTGACAGACGACGGTAACAGACAGAACAACCGGAATGAAATACGCCGTGCGGAAGAACTTGCGGCAGCGAATGCGCTTGTCCGAAACCGCAATGGCGAAGATGGTCGCCAGCACGAGCTGATACACCGTGATCACCGCGCCGAACTTGAAGCCGTTGGCGTTGGCAATCTTGAACGTCGGATCCTTGCCGATCAGACGGACGTAGTTGTCCAGGCCGATAAAGGTCGCCTGGTTGACGCCATCCCACTTGAAGAAGCTGTAGTAGAACACCTGCAGGATCGGAATGAAGATAAACGTCAGGAAGAGAATAACCGCCGGCAGCACGAAGACAACGATCGCCTTGCGGTTAGACAGATATTTTTTCATAAATATCCCCCGTCATATTCGAATGAGAGGGGCTGTCGCGCCAAGCACGACAGCCCCTCTTGTCTTTCGCTCAAATCAGCGTTTTCTCAGGATTACTCCAGTTCGAAAGCCAGCTGATCGATGACCTCCTGCGCGGTGTACTGGCCGCTGAGCAGGGACTGGCCGGCAACGCCGATGGCGTTGGACCAGGTGGTGTTGGTCAGGCCCCAGGTGAAGGCGGTGGTGCTGGTCATGTTCGGCATCTCGGCGACCAGATCCTGCATCATCTTCGGCAGCTGATCGTTGACAAGACCGGTGTTAACCGCGACGAGCGGGTTGTTGCGCAGGGTGACCTTCGCTTCGCAGTACTTCTCGGAGATGAACGCCGCAACCTCGGCCGCCAGCTCAGCATGCTCGCTGTCCGGGTTGACCGCATAGCCGGAGATGGAGCCGCCGCCGCCGGAGAAGGCGTGCTTGTTGGCCTCGAAGGACTCCTCGTCGTAGGACGGATACGCGATCCAGGTCACGTTCTCGCCCAGCGCCTTGGTGGCGTCCTCGATGTACCACTGGCCGTTGAGGAACATCGCGGCCTTGCCGTTCAGGAACATCTCAGAAGCCTGGTCATAGTTGGTGGTGGTGACGGCGGACTGGAAGACGCCGGCCTGGGCCAGCGCGGCCAGCTGCTCGGCAGCCTTCAGGTACGCTTCGTCGGTGATGGAGGTGGTGCCGTTGTCAATGCCCTTGATGCCGGCAGAGATGTAACGGGTGGCAACCGCGTCATACATGGCGGCGGCGTTCCAGCCCTCCTGGCCGAACAGCGCCATCGGCACGATGCCGTTGCTATTAAAGACCTCGGCGCACGCGATGAGCTCATCGTAGGTGGTCGGGATCTCGAGGCCATACTGCTCGAACAGAGCGGTATTCACGAACCAGAGCACGTACTCCTGGCCGGCATACGGGAAGGCATAGATGTTGCCGTCATCGGCGATCATGAATTCCTTCTCGGTCTCGTAAACCTTGTTCAGGAAGCCGGTCTTCTCCGCGACGTCGTTGAGGACCATCATCTGCTTGCTGTTGCGCAGGGTGGTCACGATGCCGGAACCGGTCTGGTAGATGTCCGGCAGATTGCCGGCGGTCGCCAGCGCCAGCAGGGTGGCGCCGTCGTCCTGCGCCTGCGGGATCAGCTCGAGCTCAACGTTCGGATACGCTTCGGCGAGCTTCTCAACGGCGTAGTCGTAGGGAACCTTGGTGTCGTCGTCCGCATACTGGCCATAGATCTGCAGCTTGATCTTCTCCTCGGCGAGAGCAGAGGCGCAGCCGATCAGCATCACGGCAGCCAGCAGGACACACAGGAACTTCTTCATGGGGTTTCCTCCTTCAGTGTCGTTTGTTTTCGCAGGCGCCATGGCATAACATGCCATATACACCCGCAATACTCTGGTACTGATTATACGCACAATCCTCTCCATATGTCAATACTCTGTGCATGAAATACCACTATTCTGTATAAATAATGTGATTTATTCATAATCTTTTATGAAAAAAGAGACTGCACTCCACGCGCAGTCCCCTGATAAAATGCAGTTTTCGAGCGCCCTTTGCGCGAAGAAAACGGATTGAGCACCACAGAACCTCTCCCCCACGTCCAAGCAGGGCGTCGGAGGGCCCTCTGCCCGAACGACGCCGCTTAGAAGCAAGGCGAAGCGTAGCGGGTGCGGGCACGGCCCGCTTAGCCCTTGACAGCGCCGGCGACGACGCCCTCGATGATGTACTTCTGGCAGGCCAGATAGAGCACGATGATCGGAATGACGGTGATCATGATGCAGGCCATCATCGGGCCCATCTCCACGCGGCCATAGCTGCCGCGGAAATACTGGATCGCCATCGGGATGGTGCGGTATTTCTTGATATCCAGCACCAGCGTCGGCAGGAGATAGTCATTCCAGACCCACATGGTCTCCAGAATCGCGGTGGAGATGGCGGTCGGCTTGAGGATCGGGAAGACGACCTTGAAGAAGATCTGCAGCGGGTTGCAGCCGTCGATCATCGCGGCCTCTTCAATCGCCAGCGGCACGCTCTTCATGAAGCCCGTGAACATGAACACCGCAAGACCCGCGCCGAAGCCCAGATAAATGATGCAGATGTTGAACGGGGTGTTCAGCTTCAGGGTATCCGCCGTCTTGGCCAGGGTGAACATGACCATCTGGAACGGCACGACCATGGAGAACGCGCACAGCAGATACATCAGCTTGGAAGCGAGGATATTCACACGGGTGATATACCACGCGCACATGGAGCAGCACAGGATGATCAGCGCGACGGAGGTCACGGTGATGACGACCGAGTAGCCGAACGACGCCAGGAAGTTCATCTGCGTAACGCCGTGGATATAGTTGCCCAGGCCCACGAAGGTTTCCGCGGTCGGCAGCTCAAAGACGGTGGTCGTGGAGATCGCGGTCTCCAGCTTCAGCGAGTTGTTCAGGATCAGGATGACCGGATAGATCCACACCAGACACAGCGCAGTCAGCAGCACGATCAGCGCGGCGTCAATGGCGCGCCTGGCGCCGGAAACAGCGCCGTCATGATAGGTCTTCTTAGCCATTACTGCTGCACCTCCTTACGACGGGTGAAGTAGAGCTGAACCAGAGAAATGGAGATGACCAGCAGGAAGAAGACCACAGCCTTCGCCTGGCCGATGCCCTTCCACTGCGCGCCGGAGCGGGCATAGAAGGTATCGTAGATATTCAGCGCCAGCATCTGGCTCGCCTTGGCCGGCTCGCCGCCGGTGAGCGCGAGGTTCTGGTCAAAGAGCTTGAAAGAGTTGGTCAGCGTCAGGAAGGTACAGATGGTGATGGACGGCATGACCATCGGCAGCTTGACCTTGATGAGCGTCTGGAAGCTGGTCGCGCCGTCGATGGACGCGGCCTCCAGCAGATCGCCCGGCACATTCTGAAGTCCCGCGATGTAGATGATCATCATGTAGCCGATCTGCTGCCAGCACATCAGGATGATCAATCCCCAGAAGCCGTATCTGGCGTCCAGCGCCAGCAGCGGCAGGCCGAGATTGGTCAGCAGGCCGTTGAGCAGGATCTGCCAGATATAGCCCAGCACGATGCCGCCGATGAGGTTGGGCAGGAAGAACACGGTGCGGAAAGCATTCGTGCCCTTGAGGCCGCGGGTCAGCGTCAGCGCCAGCGCGAAGGCCAGCACGTTGATCAGGATCGTGGAGACGATCGTGAAGCGGGCGGT
This sequence comes from Clostridiales bacterium, assembly GCA_015056305.1. Taxonomy (GTDB): domain Bacteria; phylum Bacillota; class Clostridia; order Christensenellales; family Aristaeellaceae; genus Ventricola. The sequence goes on from SVGO01000040.1 coordinate 22,020, forward strand.
GAACCAGAAGGCCTCCACGAACGTGGCGTCCTGAAAGACCTTGATGTAGTTGTCGATGCCCACAAAGGTCGTCTTGGAGACGGTAATGAACTTGTGGAACGAGAGATAAATGCCCCAGATGAACGGCCAGATGAAGCCGATGATGAAGGCGGCCAGTGTCGGGAGCAGGAACACAGGCCAGTATTTCTTGATGGCGTTTTCCATAAAGAATTCCTCCCGGGTAAATTGGGTTGCAGAGCAACCTGCAAAAGCACGCTTTCTTCACGCGAACTTTTGCAGACTGCTCCAGAAGCAGGAAGGCATGTGTACAAAGCAGCGTACAGCGAGCACCGAATTGCTTAACCTTATTTAAGCTGTTCGGAAATGGCAGCGGCCACTGGCCGCAAAGAGAAGAGGGCGGGCGATGTGCCCGCTTTCCCTTCCGACCCTGTCGGTATATATCTTGCTTTGCCAAACGCGGCCGAAGCTTTACAAAGAGAAGAGGGCGGGCGATGTGCCCGCCCTCTTATAAAGCGCGAATGAATGACTTAGTGGGTCAGCGCGTACTCGGTCGCCCAGCCGTCGACGAACGCGGACACAACCGCGGCCCAGTCGCCGGTGCCGGCCGCATAAGCGGTCAGGGCGGAGCCAACGCCGTTCTTCCACTCTTCGGACGGCATGGTCGGGAAGTTCCAGGAAACCGGAGCCTTGCCCGCAGCGGTCAGAGCGGTATCAACCGCGACCAGCGGATTGGTAGAGGCATACTCGCCGGTGAAGGTGTCGAACGGAACGACGAAGCCCATGTCCTGAGACATGCACTTGCGGCCTTCCTCGGAGGTGACGACCCACTCGAGGAACGCGATGGTCGCGTCGATGTCTTCCTGATCAGCGATGGCATTCACGCACCAGTAGTTCTCGGTGCCGGTGCACAGACCCTGATTCTCCTCGCCCTCAACGCCGATGTAGATCGGGAGCATGGTGAGGTTCTCAGCGCCGAGGTCCTTCACGTCGTTCCAGGCCCAGGTGCCGTTCTGATAGAAGACGGCCTTCTCGCCAACGAACTCA
>SVGO01000143.1 GCA_015056305.1 Clostridiales bacterium
GCGCTCAAAGTTGTCGCGCGGACGGAAGAGCTGCAGACCGCCGTCCTTGCGGCGATAGCACTTCATGCCCTCAAAAATCTCCTGCGCATAATGCAGCACCGTGCAGGCCGGATCCATCACAAACGGACCATACGGCACGACACGCGCATCATACCAGCCGCGGCCGACCTCATAGTCCATGATAAACATATGATCGGTAAAAAGCTTGCCAAAACCGAGCTTGCTTTCGTCGGCGGGCTTTTGCTTGGGGTTGCTCGTCAGCGTCACAGGAATATCGTACATCGTTATTTCCTCCATCAAAGTTCGGATTTTCGACGAACTTCGGGGCAAATCGCCTCAAATCGTAGTAGTACTATTGTATCCTCAACCCTACACGCTGTCAAGGGTTCACAGTGCCGTTTCATGCGAAAAGTTGAACAAATTGCAGGATGGAAGAGAATAATTTTCACCTTTTCTTCTATATCCGTGCAAATAAGCCATGTTTCGACAAGAATCTCTCCCAAATGCAGGAAGGGCGGGCAGCCATGTGCAAAGCTGCCCGCCCGAATATGACCGCTCTTTACAGCGGATCGTTCTCTTCCATGATCCAGTTCATGCTGCGGCTCACGGCCTTGTGCCAGCCACGCAGCAGTTTGGCGCGCTGCGCCTCGCCCATCAACGGCGTGAGGCTCAGATCCATCTTCCAGACACGGCTGATCTCATCCATATCCTTCCACACGCCCACGGCAAGACCCGCCAGCAACGCGGCGCCCAGCGCCGTTGTTTCGATGACGGCAGGACGGATTACGTCGCAGCCCAGAATGTCGGACTGGAACTGCATCAGGAACTGGTTGGCGCTCGCGCCGCCATCCACGCGCAGCTCGCGCGGCTTTCTGCCGCAGTCCGTGGCCATGGAACCGACCAGATCCGCAGACTGATAGGCGATCGCCTCCAGCGCGGCGCGCACGATATGCGCACGTCCCGCGCCGCGGGTCAGACCGACGATCGTGCCGCGGCTGTACATATCCCAATACGGCGCACCAAGGCCCGTGAACGACGGAACCAGATACACACCAGCCGTATCCTTAACGGAATTGGCGATCATCTCCGTCTCGGAAGCGCGCTCAATCAGCTTCATCTCGTCGCGCAGCCACTGAATGACCGCGCCGCCGACAAACACGCTGCCCTCCAGCGCATACGTCGTCTCGCCGCCGATGCGCCAGGCGATCGTAGAGATCATGCCGCTCTTGCTGGTCACAGGAAGCTCGCCCGTGTTCATGAGCAGGAAGCAGCCCGTGCCATAGGTATTCTTCATCATGCCCGGCTTAAAGCAGCCCTGACCAAACAGCGCCGCATGCTGGTCGCCCGCAAGTGCCGCCACCGGAATGGCACGGCCCAGGATCGAGGTATCAAGCATGCCAACCACACCGGAAGTATCGACAACCTTGGGCAGAATCTCGCGCGGGATATTCAGCGCACCCAGCAGCGTGTCATCCCAGTCGTTCTTGTGGATGTCATAGAGCATGGTACGGCTGGCGTTGGTCGCATCGGTAACGTGCGGATGACCGGAAACCAGATTCCATGCGAGGAAGGAGTCAACGGTGCCAAAGCAGAGTTCACCGCGCTTGGCGCGCTCGTGCAGATCCAGCTTATCCAGCAGCCAGTTGAGCTTCGTGCCGGAGAAATACGCATCCGGCACCAGACCCGTCACCTTGCGGATATGCTCCTCATATCCCTCGTCGCACAGGCGCTTGACGATCGGCGCCGTACGGCGGCACTGCCAGACAATCGCATTATACAGCGGCTGGCCGGTCGCACGGTCCCAGATCATCGTCGTCTCGCGCTGATTGGTGATGCCGATGGCGGCAATCTCTTCAACCGGAATACCGCTGATGCGCACAACCTCGCGCAGAGAATCCACCTGGGTATTCAGAATGGCTGCCGGATCATGCTCTACCCAGCCCGGCTGCGGATAAATCTGCTCGAATTCGTAGCTCTTCATCGCCACAACCTGCGCCTCTTCATTGAAGATAACGGCACGCGAGCTGGTCGTACCCTGATCCAGGGCGATGACATACTTATGCATCTTACTCCTCCTAATTCTGATGAAATGTCGATCAAACAAAGATGCCGCTGCGGATATCCCGCAGCGGCATCCGCTGTTACAAAAATGTGTTTACTTCACTTCAACGAAGTAGAGCATACCGCCCGTCGTACCCACGACAACATGATTGCCATAAGCCGCCGGAGAGGCCTGAATCGGACTGCCGAGGTTCACGGTATGGATCGTAGAACCGGTATAGCCGTCCATCAGGCGCAGCGTGCCGTTGTCGTCGCCCATGACCAGATAGCTCCTGCCGTCCGGCTCATACATGGCGATCGGAGAAGAAATGGACTGAACGTCGATCGGCTGACTCCAGACCTCTTCGCCGGTGATCTTATCCAGCGCATAGACGACCGCATAGGCCGTATCGCCGTCGACCACATTGTTGACGTTGAAGATAACCAGATCGCTGATGTCGCCGTCGCCGACCAGCGGTGCAGCCATCAGACCGGCATAAATGCCTTCCTTGGCGGGTCTGCTGGCATATTTGCCCTTGATCTCGCTCTGGCATTCCCAGAGGATCTCGCCAGTCATGGCGTCGATCTTCACCAGACGGATCGGGCTGCTCTTGGCGCGCTGATTGACCACGTTGCCGGCATAGAGATAGACCTCGCCATCTTCGCCGACCTCCAGGGAGACAGACGCCACAACGCTGTCGCCCATGTCGACCGCCCAGACAGCCTGCATGGTATTGAGGTCCACGCACTGGATAGAGCCGGCCTTGTCGCCGAAGAAGACATAATCGCCATACGCCGCAACGCTGGAGGTAATCTCATACTGCTTGGCGTTCTTCAGCGTGGTCTTGTAGGCATACGACGTCATCTCCGGAGATACGGAAATCTTTCCCGCTTCCAGATCGAAGTCGGTGTTCATCGCAATCGTGTTGATCGTGCCATTGCTGCTGGCAAAGATCAACGTATCAGAATCTGCCTCCACCAGCGCAGAGGTCTTGATGGCGCCTTCCTCGGTATACGCCTGAGAAAGCTTGCTCGGCACAAAGGCAGCCATGCTCTGATCGATCAGGCTGTACACACGCATGCCGATAATACCCTTGTAACTGGAAAGCGTATCCTCGGACTGACCGACGTACAGCAGCGGATAGCCATATGGATTCACACTGGCCGTGGCCTGCAGCGGATAGCCGACGTTGATCGCATCGCGGCTGTAGGTCTGCGTATCCAGATCAAAGAAATAGATGCGGCCGTCATTCGCCGGGTAGATGACTTCCTTCATCGCCGTGGTCGCCTTGGCCTCGTCGTTGATGTTCATCATCTCACGGATGTTCTTATACCACTTGACGATCAGCGGCTGCGTGCCGTAGCCGTAGCCCATGTACTTGCCATCCAGAGAAGTGGTGCGAATACCGCGCAGGATGGAAAGCTCTTCACTTTCGACTTCCATAGTGCCATAAGCGCCGTTCTGGCGGAGCGGGCCGCCACGATAGGTCAGCAGGCCGCCCTGGGCGGAGTACTCATCCGGATCGCCCATGCTCACCTTATTGCTGCGCGTATAGCCCTCGATCTGCTCGTCGCCAACGATCGCAAAGCTCTCCTTGATGACGTTGACCGGATCGCTCAGCTCAGCAGCGCTGGCAGTGCTGGGGGTATACGGAGTCGGCGTCGGAGTAGGCGTCGGCGTCGGCGTTGGCGTGGGCGTCGGCGTCGGCGTCGGC
>SVGO01000041.1 GCA_015056305.1 Clostridiales bacterium
CTTCTTTCAAATCAAAGATTGTATTACCCGTGTAGTAAGGAGACCTTCCCCTATGGGGAAGGTGGCGCGGCGTCAGCCGTGACGGATGAGGTCCCGCCCGCAGGCGGCGATCCCCAACTTAATTAACGGAATATCCATAAAGCTCATTAAAAAGGGATGGCATCTGCCATCCCTCTTCTTATCGTTGTCTTATTCCAGTTCTTCCTTGAGCGCGCTCACGAACGCATCCATCTCCTCATAGGAGATCACCAGCGGCGGCGCGAGGCGCAGCACATTGCCCGAGGCCGTGCCCGGCACAAAGCCGCGCGCGAGCATCTTGCCCATCAGCTTGCCCGCGGGGAAATCAGGCGGCAGCTGAATGCCGATGAGCATGCCCATGCCGCGAACCTCGAGCACCTTGTCGCTCTTGATTGCCTTGAGTGCGTTCATCAGATACGCGCCCTTTTCCTTCGCGACGGCGCTGTAGTCGTTCTCGATCATAAAGCGCATCGCGGAGAGCGACACGGCGCAGGCGAACGTGTTGCCGCCAAAGGTCGAGCCGTGATCGCCCTTGGAGATCTTCGAGGCGACCTTCTCACTGGCGAGGATCGCGCCGATGGGGAAGCCGCAGCCAAGGCCTTTGGCGCTGGTCATGATGTCGGGCACGACGCCGTATTGCTGATAGCAGTACAGCGAGCCTGTGCGGCATACGCCGGTTTGTACCTCGTCGAAGATCAGCAGAATGCCCAGCTTATCACACAGCTCGCGAACGGCCATCAGATACTCGCAATTGGCCGGCGTCACGCCGCCCTCGCCCTGCATCGGCTCGAGCATGATCGCGGCAGTTTCGTCGTCGATCGCCGCCACGAGCGCGCCCAGGTCGTTGTAGGGCACCTGCGTGAAGCCCTTGGGCAGCAGCGCGCGGAACGGCTCCTGATAGTAGTCGTGGCCGGTCGCGGCGACGGTCGCCAGTGTGCGGCCGTGGAAAGAGTGATCGGCGGAGATGATCTTGTAGCGCTTGCTGCCTTGTGCATAGAAATACTTGCAGGCCAGCTTCATCGCGCCCTCGTTGGCTTCCGCGCCGGAATTGGAGAAGAACACGCGGTCGGCAAACGTATGCTGGCAAAGCAGCGCAGCCAGCTCCGCCTGCGGCTGGACGTAGTAGATATTGGACGTATGCAGCACGCCGGACTTTGCCTGCGCGATGATCGCGTCGGTGATCGCCGGGTGATTGTAGCCCAGCGAATTGACCGCGATGCCCGCAAACAGATCGGTGTAGGCCTTGCCGTCCTGATCATAGAGCGTGGCGCCTTCGCCGCGCACAAAGCACACCGGCGTGCGCTCGCCGAAAACCTGCAGGAAATGCTGGCTGTCGAGGGATTTGATATCGGAAAGGTTCATGGAAACGACCTCCGTGGTTCGTGATAGGGGTTACGTTAGGGCTGCCGCCCTAAGACCTGCCTGGGGATTTCATCCCCAGACCCCTTCTTCGCTTCGCGGCTGTTTAAAGAAGGATTAGAGGTTCAAGCCGGTGGCCTCGTCGCAGCCAAGCATGATATTCATGGACTGCACAGCCGCGCCGGACGCGCCCTTGCCCAGGTTATCAAAGCGGGCGCAGACCATCATGCGCTCGTCGTTGCCGGTCACATAGATCTCCAGGCCGTCCCAGCCGGCGCAGCCGTTGGATGAGAGGAATCCGCCGACGTCCGCCTGCGCGGAAAGCGGCATCACCTTGATCATCTTCTGACCGGCGTATGCGTCCTGATAACACTCATGCAGCTGGGCGAGGCAAGAAACGCCCTTGAGCTGGCCGGCCATCAGCGGTACGGAAACCAGCATGCCCGCGTAGTAATCCGCGACGATCGGGGTAAACAGCGGCGCGTTGTCCAGACCGCAGACCTTCTGCATCTCCGGCAGATGCTTGTGCATGTGCGTCAGACCATAGATGCGCGGGGAATCCAGCGCAACGTCGCGATTCTCGTCGCCGTACTGGGCGATCATCTTCTTGCCGCCGCCGCTGTAGCCGGTCAGCGAGAAGCAGGTCAGCGCCGTCTGCGTTGGCAGCACGCCGCTGGCCGTCAGCGGATGCACCAGCGAAACAAAGCCCGTCGCATGGCAGCCGGGGTTGGCGATGCGCTTGCCGTTTGCGATCGCCTCGCGATGCGCAGCGGAGAGCTCCGGGAAACCATACGCCCAGTCGGGATTCACGCGATGCGCGGTCGATGCGTCGATGATGCGCACGTTCTCGTTTTCCACGAGAGAGACAGCTTCCTTCGCCGCCGCGTCCGGCAGACACAGAAACGTGATGTCCGACGCATTGATCAGCTTCCTGCGCTCGTCTGCGTCCTTGCGCAGCGCGGGATCGATCGTGAGAATCTCGATGTCGTCGCGACCGGCAAAGCGCTCAAAGATGCGCAGGCCGGTCGTGCCTTCCTGTCCGTCGATATAAATCTTGGGCTTCATCGTATGCCCTCCTTATAACCAGAATATCAAAGTAGTATTCGAGCGCCTGTTGCGCGAAGAATACGGATTTAGAAAAGCAAAGCAGCAATGCCTGCTAGGCAGGGCATCAGAGGGCCCTCTGCCCGAATGATGCCATTAGAAGCAAGGCGAAGCGTAGTGGGTGTGGGCTCAGCCCACAGCCCGCTCGAACATGGTGCCGATACCCTTGTCGGTGAAGATCTCCAGAAGGATCGGGTGCGGGATCGTGCCGTTGATGATGTGCACGCGCTTGACGCCCTTTTCGATCGCGTCCACGCAGGCCGTGACCTTGGGAATCATGCCGCCGGAGATCGTGCCGTCGGCGATCAGGTTCATCGACTGCTCCGTGGAGAGCACCGCGAACAGCGACGCGGGATCGTCCGGATCGCTGCGCACGCCGTCGATATCCGTCAGGAAGATCAGCTTTTCCGCCTTGAGCGCGGTCGCTACGGCAGCGGCGGCGGTGTCCGCGTTGATGTTGTAGCTCTGGCCGAATTCGTCCGTGCCGACGGAGGAGATCACCGGGATGTACTCGTCCTCGCACAGGCGCTCCAGCAGCTTCGTATTGATCGATACGATGTCGCCCACGTGGCCCAGATCCACGCCGTCGGCAAGCGGCGGCTTCTTCTTGACCTTGATCAGCTCGGCGTCCTTGCCGCAAAGGCCGATCGCCTTGCCGCCCAGACGGCCGATGTCCGAGGCGATGTTCTTGTTGAGCTTGCCCGCGAGCACCATCTGCACGATCTCCATCGTCGCATCATCCGTGATGCGCAGGCCGTTGTGGAACGTGCTCTCCACGCCCACGCGCTTGAGCATGGTATTGATCTCCGGGCCGCCGCCATGCACGAGGATCGGATTGATGCCCACGTACTTGAGCAGCGTCACGTCCTCGAGAATCTTGTGTGTCAGCTCCGCGTTCTTCATCGCGTTGCCGCCATACTTGATGACGATCGTCTTGCCCCACAGGCGCTGGATATACGGCAGCGCCTCGATGAGAATATTTGCTTTATTGATGAATCCCATGTCGATGGCTTCGTTGGTCTCGTGATTGGCCATGGAATGTCCCTCTTTTCCTGTATGATGAATGACGTGATGAATGGAATGAGTATGCGCCCCCAATTATACCATGGATATGCATTTATATGCAATATATTTTGAATAAAAATGCAATTGTGTCTGATCAGTATGCCGGCTTGATGTCCTTGGGAATCGGGCAGACATACGGGGTGGCCGCCGTGCGGGAGGCAAATTCTTCTTTGGCGGCGGCGAGCAGCTTGCCATCTGCCATCAGCTGCGCGCCTGCGGCGCCGAGCGTTTTGGCGGCAAAGAGCATGGCCTTGTGCGCGATGGAGCTCTTGCCGATGGCGACAACCTGCCAGGTGTGCGCGGGTGTATCCGCGGCCCAGGCAGCGACGGAAATCTGGCTCGTCGGCGCGCACCAGCTCGCGTCGCCGGAATCGGTGGATACCGTGATCAGCGGGGAATCGGTCGGCGTGTGCGGCGCGATGAATGCATAGATCGGCTCGCCCTGATGCGCGAGCACCTGCGCGCGCTCCTTGACGGAGCACAGGCGCGAGATCTTGGTCAGCGTCTTTTCCGGGGATTCCAGCGCGTCGTGCAGCGATTTGGCCAGTGCGAGCTCCTCCTCGGTGTACTGCGGAACACCGATGTCGTGCATCGTGCGCACCAGCAGCTCTTCCATGGTCGTGTTGGGCAGGATGTTGGAGCAGCCCTTGACGAATTCCATCTCCATCGTCGTGCCCGTCATGATCGCTGCGCCGCGTGCGCAGTCGATCACGCGCTGCTTGATGCCCTCCAGATCGCCAAGCCGCGGCGAGCGCACCAGATAGACGGCCTCCGCGCTGGCCTGCACGACGTTGGGCGATGCGCCGCCGGCGTTTGTGATCGCGTAGTGGATGCGCGTGTCCTCCGGCACATGCTCGCGCAGGAACTGCACGCCCACGTTCATCAGCTCTAAGGCGTCCAGTGCACTGCGGCCCAGCTCGGGGCTGCCGGCGGCATGGGCGCTCTGGCCCTTGAATCGGAAGATCATCTTCACGTTCGCCAGCGATCCGCCCGGCCAGATGCCCGTGTAATCCCACGGATGCCAGGTCAGCATGGCGTCGACGCCATCAAAGAATCCATCGCGCGCCAGAAACGTCTTTGCGCTGCCGGTCTCCTCGGCCGGCGTGCCGAAATAGACGACCGTGCCCGGGAGTCTGCCCGCGGCGATCATTTCCTTGACCGCGATCGCCGCGCCCAGCGCGCCTACGCCCAGCAGATTGTGGCCACAGCCATGCCCCGGCGCGCCCGGCGTGATGGGCTCCTTCACGGCACAGCCGGCCTTCTGGCTCAGGCTGCTCAGCGCGTCGAATTCGCCCAGATAGGCGATCACCGGCTTGCCGCTGCCGTACTCGGCGCGGAAGGCATTGGGCATGCCGCCCAGATTGTCCGTGAGGGAAAAGCCATTGTCAAGCAGAATCTGCCGGATGACGCCGGCGGAATAATCTTCGTGAAAATTCATCTCGGGATGATCCCAGATGGCGTCGCTGGCGGCGATATAGCTGCCTGCATGCGACTGGACGCTGCTGAAGATGATGGCGTTCATCTCGTCTTTAAGCACGATCATCGCTCCCTTGCGGTAAAAAGATGCAGTAATGCAGTCAGTATATCGCAATATTGCATTTTTGTCAATGTTTGGATCAAAAAAGAGCCGCAAAACGATTCTTGCAGCTCTTTATATATTCGGTTTTTTGTCTTGTTATACTATTCTCAGATTAGATTAATCCTGCGCGAAGCGAAGAAGGGAGTCTGAGGGATGAAATCCCTCAGGCGGGTTTGGGCGGCAGCCCAACGTATCTTTTAGGTGCGTCTGGTGCAAACCTATTTGAGATCAGTATCAGGCTCTATCCTGATCCGGTGTGCTGAAGGCGAGGATCAGCAGCGCGGGCGCAAGGCAGAACAGCGGCAGCATATAGCGCGCCAGCGTGCACGGACCGAACATATAGCTCAGCCATAGCGCGAGCACGCCGGATGCGCACACAACATAGCGGCCCTTCCTGCGGGCGACGAGCATGCAGCAGGCGAAGAGGATCACCCAAAGCGGCGTCGCCGTGCACAGCAGCAGCGTGAGCAGCGGATACTTCTGATATTCGTTGAGGCGGCAGATCTTGTTGACGAATTGCTTTACCTTCGGCAGCGGATTGAAGCTCTTGACGCCGTATTCCGAGAAGTCGTATTCGTCCGTCTGCAAATAGCCCTTGAGCAGGCCGGAGGTGTCGCGATAGACAGTCGAGTGGGACAGATCGTCCGGATACCAGGCGCCGACGTTGAGCATGAGGAATGCCTCGGCATACACGCGCAGGTTTTTCCTGCCCACGCGGGCCCAGAGATCCATGAAGGCGTCGGCATTGCTGCTGAGCATCTCCTGATTGAGATAGCCCTTGGCGGCGTCGGCCAGATGCGGATACAGGCGCAGGCCCCAGTTGTCATCGACATACCAGCTTCGCAGCTCTTCCTTCTCGGCTTCGGTCATGTCGCCGACATTATACGCGCGCACAAGCTGCTGCGCGGGGATGCTGTAGGTCTGGAACGACGGCTGGGCAAAGGGCTTGAAGGCGGTGTAAATGCCGGCATTGACCAGCAGCGTGACCGCGAGGCTGGCGGCGCACAGGATGGCAGCCTTTTTTCGGAAGCCGCGAACCGTGAGGACCAGCAGCGGCAGGAGCACGAGTGCGGCGACGCCGTTTTTGCGCATATGATAGGTGAACACGACCATGAGCACGAACGCTGCGCAGCGGCGACGGCTGGCGAAGAAGGCCTTCGGATCCTCGATCGCCTCCCAGCACAGCAGCGAGAGCACCAGCAGCGCGCTGGCAAAGGGCGTATCCTTGGCCGCAGAGACGGACATGACGGAGAACACCGGCAGGAAGGCAAAGGCCGCAGTCATCAGCGCGAGCGCCCAGGCGGGCGCGCGGCGGCGCTGCACGAACACGCAGCAATAGGCGAGCGCGGCGGCGAACGCGGCCATGCGGATTACGGTCACGGCGAAAATCGCCAGCTCCGGCTGATTGAGCAGCCGCCCGATGGAGAAGACGCCATAGCACAGCGCGATATACAGCAGCGGATGGCGGTCGTCCCATTCATGATAGAACCACTGACGGTATTCTGTGTTGAAATCGTAGTTGAGCATGCCCGGATAGAAGGCGATGAGCAGCGGCAGCCAGCACAGCATAAAAAGCAGGAAATAGGCAGGCAGCGGGAAATGGCATTTTCCCGGCTGATCGCTGTCCTTGCGCATGAGCATGATGCGCGCGGCAAGTCCGCCCAGCAGCGGCGTCACCATCACCGGCACGGCGAAGCGGCGGATCAGGCTGCCCATGCCGGGCAGAAGGCCGTTATAGAAGCGCAGCTCCGCGCCAAGGCTCAGCGAGAAGCCGAGCATCAGACCGAATGCTGCGCCGCACACGAGCGTGCGCAGGTTTGCCTTACGGAAGGCCTGCTCCAGCGGGAAACAGCATGCGAGCACCAGCAGCGTGCCCAGCAAGCCGCTGCGGAAGATTTCGCTGTCCGGATTTTCCGGGATGAGATACGGCGCGGCAAAGAGCGCGGCGAGCGCGGAAAGCAGCGCCAGCGGGGTGGCGTATTTGTGGATGAGTCTGATCATATATGAAAACTCCTTCCCGGCGAAGGGAGACGGGGGACGTATGGGGACGCTGTCCGGGAAACTCGCATAGTCGCGCAAGCGCTCCTTGCGATTTCCGACGCTTCGCCTGCCTGTTTCGCCCACTGGGCGCGGCAGGCTCCAGTCCCCTTTTCGCTTCGCGAGGTGAAAAAGATATTTGCAGATGGAATGGAATATACAGAAACACGTTGCCCCGCCCGCGCATGCGCGGGCGGGGACGTGTGTGCAATAAATCAAAGAATAGCAGAAGATTCAGGGGATGCGGCGATTACTCGGCCGGGGTCTCCTCGGTCTTCTTCTTGCGCGGAGCGCGCTTCTTCGGGGCCTCGGCAGCGGCGGTCTCCGCCTTCGGCGCGGCCTTCTTGCGGGTGGTCTTCTTCTCAACCGGGGCCTCGGTGGCTTCCTCGGTCTTCTTCTTGCGCGGGGCGCGCTTCTTGGGAGCCTCGGCCTTCTCTTCGGCTTCAGCCTTCGGGGCAGCCTTCTTGCGCGGAGCGGCCTTCTTCTTGGGCGCTTCGGCGACCGGGGCTTCCTCTACGGCCGGAGCCGCTTCGACGACCGGGGCCTCATTAGGGTTTTCGGTCACCTCGGCCGGCGCGGGGGCCGGCGCTTCCGGAGCTTCCGGGGCAGCCTCAACCTGGGCGACCAGGCGATCGTACATCTCCATGTACTTGGTCGCGGAGGCATACCAGCTGTAGTCGCCGGTCATGCCGCGCACGATCAGCTTATACCAGACCTCGCGGTTGTTCTTGTAGTAGTGAACAGCGCGGCGGACGGTGTGGAGCATGTCATGCGCATTGTAGTTGAAGAAGGAGAAGCCGTTGCCCTCGTCGGTGAACTTGTTGTAGGACAGAACGGTGTCGCGCAGGCCGCCGGTCTCGCGCACGATCGGCACGGTGCCGTAGCGCAGGGAGATCAGCTGGCTCAGGCCGCACGGCTCAAACTGGCTGGGCATGAGGAACATGTCCGCGCCGGCGTAGATGCGGTGCGCAAGCTGGTGGTTCATCGCAAAGCGGGCAGCCAGACGGCCCGGATACTCGCTCTCCGCCCAGGAGAACAGGTTGGTGTACTTCGCCTCGCCCATGCCGAGCACGACCAGCTGGATGCCGGTGTCCATCAGCTCGCGGATGACGCACTCGATCAGGTCCAGACCCTTCTGGTTGGACAGGCGGGAGATGATGCCCACGACCGGCGCGTTCGGATCGACGTTCAGGCCGAGTTCCTTCTGCAGCTCCTGCTTGCAGTATTCCTTGCCGCCCAGATGATACGGATCGTAGTTCGCGTAGATCATCGGGTCCTTCGACGGATCGTAATCATCGATATCGATGCCGTTGAGGATACCGGAGAGCTGATCCTTGCGTGCGCGCAGCAGGCCGTCAAGGCGCTCGCCGTAGAACGCAGTCTGGATCTCGTCGGAGTAGCTCGGGGAGACGGTGGTCAGCTCGTCGGCATAGACCAGGCCGGCCTTCATGTAGTTCGCGCAGCCGTAGCACTCCAGCTTGTCGCTGGTGAACAGGCTGTCGCCCAGGCCCAGGGTATCCTGAACAGCCTTGATCGGGAACACACCCTGATACTGCAGGTTGTGGATGGTGTAGGCGGTCTTCATGTTCTGATAGAACGGGAAGTGCGCGTACTGGATCTTCAGCAGCGCCGGAACCATGCCGGTCTGCCAGTCGTGGCAGTGGATGATGTCGGGCTGGAAGTTAAGATGCGGCAGCGCGTCGATGACCGCGCGGCTGAAGAAGCCGAAGCGCTCATACTCGTCGCCGCCCAGGCCGTAGATGTAGCTGCGGCCGAAGTAGAACTGATTGTCCACGAAGTAGAAGGTCACGCCCTGATACTCCAGGGACTTGATGCCACAGTACTGCTTGCGCCAGCCGAGCTCAACCTCGAACTCGCACTCAGTCTTCATCTCGGAGGTCCACTTTTCCGGGATGGAGGCATACAGCGGAATCATCACGCGAACGTCGGCGCCCTTCTGCTTGAGCACCGGAGAGAGCGCGCCGACAACGTCGGCAAGGCCGCCGGTCTTGATAAACGGCACGCACTCGGACGCGGCAAACAAAATCTTCATTTGGGAATATCCTCCTTAGAAAAAACAGGACTGCACACGAAGAATGTTTTCTTGGATGTGCAGTCCCGCTGACATGTGTGTTGTCGATCGCTTTTCAAAACGTCAGCCTCGGCCGTCAAGCCGCCTGATTACGGGACTTGCCGGTCATGGCGCCGGCGGCATGCCGGTTAGATCACAACGTTCTTGGCGATCACGATCGGATACGCGGCGGGCGCAATCAGGCGGCCATTGCGGCGGATGACGCTGCTCTTGTCGAGGATGCAGTGGTCAATCTCCGCGCCTTCCTGGATCTGCGCGTCCTGCATGATGATGGAGTTCTTCACAACAGCGCCCTTGGCGACCTTGACGCCGCGGAAGAGGACGGAGTTGATGACGGTGCCTTCGATGATGCAGCCGTTGCCGATCAGGGAGTTGGACGCCTTGCCCTCGTTGTTGTAACGGGCCGGCATATCGTCGCGGACCTTGGTGTAGACCGGACGCTCGATCGGGAACAGCTCGCGGCGGAACTCGTCCTTCTGCAGCTCCATGTTGAAGTTGAAGTACGCCTGGATGGAGTCGATCTGCGCGGCGACGCCGGTGTACTCATAGCCGCAGATCTTGAGGCTCTTGTCGTTGATGGCCGGCTGCAGAACGTCGCGGCTCCAGTCGTGCTTGCCGTTGGCGAAGGCCTGCTCGACCAGCTGGCGCAGCAGCTCGCGCTTGGTGATGAACACCTTCAGGTAAGCGTTCTCGGTGTTGGGCACCATCGGGCCGATCTCCATCTTATTGATGACCTGATCCTCGCCGACGGTGAGGTAGGAAGCGCTTTCCACGTCGGTGCTGGTCAGCTTCTTGGAGTAGAGCATGGTGATGTCCGCGCCGGAGGCGATGTGCTGATCAATGGCCTCGGAGAAGTCCGCGTTGTAGATCGTGTGGCTGTTGGTCACCACGATGTACTCCTGGGTGGACAGGCGCAGGAAGTTGCGGTTGGAGTTGAGCGCGTCGACCAAGCCGGCGTACACGCCCATGTTCTCGCGGGTCAGGAACGGCGGGAGGATGTTCAGGCCAACCTTGCCGTGCAGGTCCCACTCACGGCCGGAGCCGATGTGGTCCATCAGGGACTGATAGTTCTTCTGGGTGATGACGCCGACGTTCTTGATGCCGGTGTGCACCATGGAAGAGAGCTGGAAGTCGATCACGCGATAGCGGCCGGCGATCGGGAGCGCGGCCACGGCGCGCTGGCTGGTCAGTTCACCGAGATGAACGTCGTTCTCGCTGGTATAGATCAAACCCATGACGTCTTTCATGTTGGGTACCCTCCTTACTGCGCATCGGCGTCGATCTGAACGCCGGCAGCAACTTTCTCGCCGGAGGCGATCTTCGCCTTCGGGCCAACGACCGCGATCAGGCCGGTTTCTTCACCGACGACCGCGCCCGCGCAGATGTGCGCATTCTCGCCGACGATCGCCCTGCGGACGATAGCGCCGCGCTCGATGACAGCGCCCGGCATGATGACCGCGTCGGTCAGCTCGGCGCCGGCTTCCACCGTGACGCCCGCGAACAGGACGCTGTGATTGATGACGCCCTTGACCTGGCAGCCTTCGGTGATCAGGGAGTTGACGATCTTGGCGCCGTCGGCAACAGCGTGCGGCGGCATGCCCGGGTTACGGGCGTAGATGCGCCAGCGCGGATCATACAGATCGATCGGCATCGGCATCTCCAGCAGGTCCATGTTGGCCTCCCAGAGGGACTCGATGGTGCCCACGTCCTTCCAGTAGCCGTCGAAGGTGTAGGTGAAGAGCTTCTGATTGTCGGCGAGCATATCCGGAATGATGTTCTTGCCGAAGTCGTTCTCGGAATTCGGGTTGAGCTCGTCCTGCTCCAGGTACTTGCGCATCTTGCTCCAGTTGAAGATGTACACGCCCATGGACGCCTTGTTGCTCTTCGGGTTCTTCGGCTTCTCCTCGAACTCGGTGATCTGGTTGTTCTCGTCGGTGTTCAGGATGCCAAAGCGCGGAGCCTCCGCCCACGGCACCTCACGAACGGCGATGGTCAGGTCCGCGCCGTTGGCGATATGGGACTGCAGCATCGCGTTGTAGTCCATCTTGTAGATGTGGTCGCCGGAGAGCACGAGCACGTACTCCGGATCCCACTGCGCGATGAACGGAATGTTCTGGTAGATGGCGTTGGCCGTGCCCTTGTACCACTCGCCGGTCTTGCCGGAGTGATACGGCGGGAGAACGTAGACGCCGCCGTTAGACAGGTCCAGATCCCACGGAGAGCCGGAGCCGATGTAGGCGTTGAGCTCCAGCGGACGATACTGGGTCAGAACGCCCACCACGTCGATACCGGAATTGGTGCAGTTGGAGAGCGGGAAGTCGATGATTCGATACTTACCGCCGTAGGGGACCGCCGGCTTGGCAACGTTCTTGGTCAGGATGCCCAGACGGCTGCCCTGGCCGCCAGCCAGCAGCATGGCAACGCATTGCTTCTTCCTCATCATTGTGAACACACTCCTGTGATATTGGGTTTTCTCGCCAATTTCTGGCTTGAAAAGCGACGGATGAATATGCGCATATTCCACCCGTTCGCTTATCCACTTGTGGTCATTATATCATAAACTGTGCAAAAGGAAAAGCGAATTCATGTGATGTTTCAATTAAAGTATTGCGTGCTTTATCAGTTTTTGAACATATAACGTCCCACATGACAAAAAACGTCCCACAGGATTGGAAGGAAAAATGAAACTGTATTTGACGGAAAAATGTCATATATCGTGCAAAGATGCGCGCTTTGCAGGGGATGATTAAATTGCAAAATGATCGCTTGTGCTGTATAATGTACAAAGAAAGATTATGACCGCCGCAGGGCGGAATCGGAGGCGGCGCTGTGTCCGGGAAAAACACCATGCGGCTGGATAAGCTGCTGACCATGCTGGGCGAGGGTACGCGCGCGCAGGTGAAGGAATTTGTGCGCGCCGGGCGCGTGACTGTGGACGGCATGCCCGTGCGCGACAGCGGCATGCAGGTGGACGCCGAGAACGCGCGCGTATGCCTGAACGGCCGTGTGCTCGAATACAAGGCCGTGCGCCATGTGATGATGAACAAGCCGCAGGGCACGCTCACCGCCGCGCGGGATAAAAAGCAAAGAACCGTCATGGATCTGCTGCCGCCGCTGTATGCGGCGATGGACTGCATGCCTGCCGGCCGTCTGGACAAGGATACCGAGGGCCTGCTGATCATCACCTCGGACGGGCAGCTGGCGCACAGGATCATCTCGCCGAAAAAGGACGTGACAAAGGTCTACTTTGCGCGCGTGGACGGCACGCTGGATGAAAGCGATATTGCCGCCTTTGCTGCGGGACTGCATATTAAAGACAGCGACGGCGAATTCGACGCCAAGCCCGCGGGGCTTGAGATCGTGAGCACGGATGGCAGCTCAAGCGAGGTGCGCGTGCGCGTGTCGGAGGGCAAGTATCATCAGGTCAAGCGCATGCTGGCAAGCCGGGGCGCGCCGGTTGTGTATCTCAAGCGCGAAAGTATCGGCGCTTTGAATCTCGATCCTGCGCTTGCGCCCGGGCAGTGGCGCGAGATGACGCAGGAAGAAGTTGCGCTCCTGCAGCAGGAGGCGGCGGAATAATGGACGGAAGACTGCGCAACATGACCGCCGTATATATCTCGCGCGGGGAAGAAATGCTGCTGCTCTATCGCGTGGGCTCCCGCGTCGTGCCGCCCAGTTACTGCGGCGTCGGCGGCCATTTTGAGCGCGATGAGCTCAACGACGCCCGTGCCTGCGCGCTGCGCGAACTTTATGAGGAGACGGGCCTTCGGGAAGCCGATCTGATTGGCTTTCGGATGCGCTACGGCTGCATGCGCCTGAAAAACGGTGAGATCCGCCAGAATTATTATTTCTTTGCGGAGCTTGCGCCGCAGGCTGCACTTCCCGATGGATGCGCGGAGGGGCGGCTGGAGTGGGTGAAATACGGCGACCTGCTCAAAAAAGAGATGCCGCACACCGCATACTACGTAATCAAGCATTATCTGGAGACGGGCAGATATACCGACTGCCTGTATGCCGGCGCCGCGACGCAGGACGGACTGACGTTCACGGCGCTAACGGAGTTTTGACGGAGGAACTATGACTGAGTATTATTACACTTCCTCGCCGACGAGCGGACATGAGGAGCGCTCTTTCCGCGCGGTGTTTGCTGGCCGCGTGCTTGCCTTTGATACGGACGCGGGCGTGTTTTCCAAGCAGCATGTCGATCCGGGCAGCGAGCTTCTGTGCAAGTCCCTGCCGGATACGATTTCCGGCCGCGTGCTGGATATGGGCTGCGGCTGGGGCGCGATGACGGTGATGACGCTGGCCCGTTTCCCGAAGGTCGAAGTCACCATGGCGGACGTCAACGAACGTGCGCTTGAGCTGGCTGTCAGCAACGTGGAAAAGAACCACATGCAGGCAAAGGCGATCCTCTCCGACGGCTTTGAGAAGATCGAGGGTGAATTCGATGCGGTGATCACCAACCCGCCCATCCGCGCGGGCAAGGCGGTCATCTACAAGATGTTTGAGGACGCCAAGGAACACCTTGTGCCCGGCGGCGCGCTCTATCTGGTCATCCGCAAGCAGCAGGGCGCGCCCAGCGCGCTCAAGTTCCTCAAGGAACTCTACGGCAGGGCCGAGGTGATTGAGCGCGACGGCGGCTACTGGATCATCGAGTGCGTCAAGGCGTGAGGGGACATTAGGGCTGCCGCCCTAAGACCTGCCTGGGGATTTCATCCCCAGACCCCATTTTCGCTTCGCGGCGGCTTGAAGCCGCTTTGCATGGGCGGATATGATCCGCCCATGGATAAAGGGTATACATACGGAGGACGAGACGATGTTTGACAAGGCATATTTCGACGCGGGCGTAAACCGCATCGGCACCGACTGTGAAAAGTGGGACGGTATGATCGCCGCCACCGGCGACCCGGACATGATCCCGATGTGGGTGGCGGACATGGATTTCCCGTCCGCGCCGGCGATCAAGGAAGCGATGGCGAAGGTGCTTGAGTGGAACACCTGGGGCTACACTATTGCGGGTAGGAAAGACGCCGAGGCGCTTTGCGCCTACTGGGCGCGCCGCCACGATACGCATTTTACCCCGGACGACGTGCTTATGAGCCCGTGCGTGGTCACCGGCCTGCGCCTTGCCGTGCGCGCGCTCACCAATCCGGGCGACGGCGTGCTCATCACCACGCCGGTCTACGGTCCGTTCTTCGCCGCGGTCAAGGGCAACGCGCATCCGCTTATCGAAAGCCCGATGATCATGGACGAGAACAATCGATTCACGCTTGATCTGGCCGATATCGAGAGCAAGCTCGCCTCCGGCGCTGCGAAGCTGGTGCTCTTCTGCTCGCCGCACAATCCCTGCGGCCGCGCGTGGAGCGCGCAGGAGCTGAAGGCTGTGCTTGATCTGTGCGCAAAGTACAATGTACCGATGGTCTGCGACGAGATCCATGCAGACTTTGTCTACGCCCCGGGTAAGCACCACAGCATCATGAGCATCGACGGCGCGCAGGAATCCGCGGTGATGCTCTGTGCGGCGAGCAAGACGTTTAACGTCGCGGGCCTGCAGCAGAGCGCCATCGTCTGCAAAAACGAGGCTTGGCGCAAGGCGATCGCCGGCGAGATGGAAAACGGCGGCGTGCGCTCCGGCAATGCGTTTGCCCTGGCGGCGACCCGCGCGGCCTATACCTCCTGCGACGACTGGCTGGACGGCCTGAAGGTCTATCTTGCGGACAATCGTGATTTCACGGTGGAATACATCAAAGCGAACATGCCGAAAATCAAGGTGACGCCGCTGGAGGCGACGTACCTGATGTGGCTGGACTGCCGCGCGCTTGCTATGGAGCAGAAGGATCTGATCGACGCCCTGCTTGCGCAGCATGTCAAGGTCAACGATGGCACGATCTTCGGCAAGGAAGGCGACGGCTTCATCCGCCTGAACATCGCCTGCCCGCGCGCTCAGCTCGAGCGCGCGCTGGAGGCCATGGCGAAGGTGATGGGGTAAGAGACGGGGACGTTTGGGGACGCTGTCCCCAAGTCCCTGGCAGGGACATCGTCCCTGCACCCTTCTTCGCTTCGCGCTTACAGATTAAAATTCTGAAAAGTTATGACATAAGGGGGATTTACCGATGGAATTCAAGGCGAACCCGAAACTTGACGCGGCGCTCTCTGCGCTGGAAAACGACATGATCGAAACCCTGCAGCGCTGGGTGCGCGTGCCGAGCGTGCGTGCCGAGCGCAGCGCGGACAATGCGCCTTTCGGCGCGGACGTCCGCCGCGCGCTGGATGTGGCGATGGAGGACATCGCGCGTCTGGGCATGAAGCCGCGCGACATCGACGGCTATGCCTGTGACGCTGAGATTGGTCAGGGCGAGAATCCGCTGGCGGTTCTGGCGCATCTGGACGTCGTGCCCGAGGGCGACGGTTGGGATCACGATCCCTACGGCGCGGAAATCGTGGACGGCAAGATGTACGGCCGCGGCACGGGCGACGACAAGGGCCCGGGCGTGGCGGCGCTCTTTGCGATGAAGGCGATCATGGATGCAGGCATTGAGCTTCATCGTCCGTGCCGCCTGATCCTGGGCTGCGACGAGGAGTGCGGCATGCAGGATCTGGAGTACTACGAGGAGAAGATCGGCCTGCCGGACATGGGCTTCAGCCCGGACGCCGAATTCCCGCTGATCAACACCGAAAAGGGCATCGTGCAGATGAAGCTGGTCGGCGCTATGGATGACGAGCGCCTCATCTCCATCGCCTGCGGTACCCGTCCCAACGTCGTGCCGGGCACGGCTGTGGCGGTGGTTAGCGGCGACTGGCGCGAGCAGGCGGCCGACGCTTTTGATGTGGAGGACGAGGACTGCTCCATCGAGACCGAACTGGAAGGCAGCAACACGAAGATCGTCGTCACCGGCGTTCCGGCGCATGCTTCCACCCCGGATCAGGGCAAGAACTCCGCGAAGATGCTCATCGCCGTGCTGCGCAAGCTGGGTCTGGGCGGCGCGCCGATTGCGCTGCTTGACGAGGCTGCCGGTGAAGGCGCGTACGGCGTGAATCTGGGCATCGCGGGCAGCGACGCCGTTTCCGGACCGCTGACCATCAATCTGGGCCTGCTGTTCGTGGAAGGCGGCAAGATCTCCGTGACGTTCGACTGCCGCTATCCGGTCTTCTTTGACGACAGGACCGTGACCGGCACCGTGGCCAAGCGCCTTGCCCCGGCGGGCTTTGTGATGGAGCCGTGCCATGCGAGCCATCCGCACCATGTGCCCGAGAGCAGCGAACTGGTGACGAAGCTCATGGCCGTCTACAACGGCATCACCGGCACGCAGTCTAAGCCCTTTGCCATCGGCGGCGGCACCTATGCCCGCCACCTGAAGGAGGGCGTTGCGTTCGGCATGATGTTCCCGGGCGAGCCGGAGCTGGCTCACCAGGCGAACGAGTGCATCGACGTGGCCAATTACATCAAGGCTGCGCGCATCTACGCTTACGCGATCGTGGCGCTGTGCGCTTAACGCTGCAAGCCTGCTTCGCATTCTTGCAGCGGCATAACATCATTTTCCTGTGCAGCCTTGCTGCACGGCCGGAAAATGATATCGGAAGCGGATTGCATCCGCTCCTCGGACCGCACATGTCGCTCCTACGGATTGCATTCGAAGGGACTGCGGTCCCTTCGAGCATCCCTGGGGGTTAGCTGATATACAGAAAGGATGATCTGCCATGACTCATGAACAGGTTCTTGCCCGCATCCAGGAGGAAAAGCTGGTTGCGATTCTGCGCGGCGTGCCGATGGATCGCATCGACGGCGTGGTTGGCGCGCTTGTGCGCGGCGGCGTGCGCATTCTGGAATTCACGTTTGACCATGCCGAGCCGGACTGCGTGAAGGCGAACGCCGAAAAGATCCGCCGCACGGTCGAGAAGTTCGGCGATCAGGTGCTGGTGGGCTGCGGCACGACGCTGACCGTGGAAGAGGTTGAGGCGGCTTATGACGCGGGCGCCTGCCTGGTCATCTCCCCGAACGTCGATATGGCGGTCATCCGCCGCAGCAAGCAGCTGGGCATGGTCTCCATGCCCGGCGCGCTGACCCCGACCGAGATCGTCGCGGCCTATGACATGGGCGCGGACATCGTCAAGCTCTTCCCGGCGGGCGAGCTGGGTCTGGGCTATATCAAGGCCGTTCGCGGTCCTCTGAAGCACATCCCGATGAGCGCCGTGGGCGGCGTGAAGCCGGAGAATGTGGGCGAGTATCTCGACGCGGGCGTGTGCGGCTTTGGCGTGGGTGGCCCGCTGGTGCTGGCCAAGGCGGTCAAGAGCGGCGACGACGCGGCCATCGAGGAGCGTGCGAAAGCGTTCACCGACGCGATCAAGGCGTGGGAGGCGGCAAAATGAGCAAGTGCTATCTCGTCGTCGACTGCGGCACGACCAACCTGCGCGTGACGCTGCTGGACGAAAACAAGAATAAGCTCGACGTCGTCAAGGCGGAGGGCGGCGTGCGCCATACCTCCATCGACGGCCACAACGGACGCCTGCGCACGATGCTGCGCGAGAGCATCGAGGCCGTGCTCGGCAAGAACGGCTACAAAATGGAAGACGTCGAAAAGTGCGTTGCCTCCGGCATGATCACCAGTGCGCTGGGTCTGCTGGAGATCCCGCATGTGCCGGCCCCGGCGGGCGCGGCCGAGCTGCGCGCGGCGATGCAGGAGAAGGTATTCGAGGATATTGCGCCCTTCCCGATCGCGTTTATCCCCGGCGTGCGCAATTTTGCAGGCCCGGTCGATCTGGACAACTTCTCGGATATGGACATGATGCGCGGCGAGGAGGTCGAGGCGATCGGCCTGTATAAGCTGCTCGCGCCCAGGGGCGCGGCGATGTTCGTCCTGCCGGGCACGCACAACAAATTCGTTTCCATGGACGCTGAAGGAAAGATTCTCGGCTGCATGACCTCGATTTCCGGCGAACTGCTCGACGCGGTTACGCATCACACGATCATCGCCGAGGCTGTGGGCCACAGCTTTGTCGGTGCGGATGAATATGATGCGGTAATGGCGAAGCATGGCGCATGGGAAAGCGCCGTGAGCGGTCTGGGCCGCGCGGCGTTTGCGGGCCGTATCCTGAGCACCCTCGGCGGCAAGGACAAGGCGAAGCTGCAAAGCTATCTGTTGGGCGCGACGCTGGCGCTGGACGTGCAGGCGATGCAGTCCTTCGTGGGCGACGATGAGAACGTTGAGGCGTATATCGCGGGCAAGGCGCCGCTGCAGCAGTGCTTCTGCGACGTAATGGAAGCGCTGGAGGCGGGCGAGGCGCATCAGGTGCCGGCGGAGCTCTCCGCGAAGATGGGCCTTGAGGGCGTGCTGGAAATCGCGTTCTGAGCTTAAAAAAGATAACGAAAAGGACCTCTTGAAAATAGGGGTCCTTTTTGCATGCTTGGCAGGGCTTGCTACATATGTATGAGCCGAGGTGGGGCGAATGCGTCATACATTGCTGATCGAAAGCTGCGCACAGGGAGTGCTGGTTGTCAACGGGCAGTTCTGCGGGCCGATGGAGCGCGAGGGTCAGGCGTTTCCCGTGGGACGGAATGCCGAGGTTTATGTGCAGATGTTTCCCTTCGGCGCGGACAAAGCGCCGCTGACGGCGGCGATGATCCTGCGGGATGGACAGATTGCGCGGCTTGAACCGCAGGAAAATGCCTTTGCGCTTTTATGGCCCGATGGCGTGATTCAGCTGGAGCTGCGCATGCCGGGGCAGAGCGACGCACCCGTGCAGGAGACGGAGAACGCGCATGGCACGCTGCTGCGGTATCTGAGTCTTCGTCTTGCGGGCGATCCGCAGGCGGCAAGGCTCTGGCTGCGCGCGCAGGATGAAGCGAATACGCCGGATCTGTCGGCCTATCATGCTGCCGTGCCGATGCGCTTTGCGCCGCCGGACGCGCCGGAACGCTATGACGATCGCGCGGGATTGGTCCGCCGCGCTGCGCCCAATGTCGCCACGGTCGATGCAGCGCTTGCGATCACGTCGCCCGCGGGACAGGGGCGCCGTCTGCTCGAAAGAATCGATATCCTTAAAACCTGAAACTTGCTTTAAACTGCCGCGAAGCGGAGAAGGGGTCAGGGGTTCGGATTCTCCGAACTGGGGCAGGAGTGAATGACAGCCCAGTGGGCTGTCAGAGCTGCCCTGACCGACGAGCGTCGAGCGAGGAGATAGAAATCTCCAGGCGGGTTCGGGCAGCAGCCCGGCGTATCCCCAAATAAAAAAGGGCTTGCGCCCTTTTTTAAATATCCACATCCCAGATATAGTATCCGAATCCGTTGATCGCCAGCGTGTCTCCGCGCTGACGGATGCGCTTGAAATCGTGCGTGTAGCTCTGATGCACATGTCCGTGAACCAGCGCCTTGGGATGATATTTGTCGATCAGGTCGTTGAAGACCTGAAAGCCGGTATGCGCCAGATCGTCGCTGTCGCCGAGCTGATAGGCGGGCGAATGAGCGAGCAGAATATCAAAGCCCTTGCGGCGCCAGAGCTTGAAGCGCAGCTTTTTGACGCGCTTTTGCATCTCGCGCTCGGTGTACATGTGCGGCGCCTTGCGATAGCGCATGCTGCCGCCAAGCCCGAGAATGCGCACACCCTCGTGCACATAAATCTGATCCTCGATACACGTGCAGCCCTCGGGTGGCTTTTGTGCGTAGCGCGCATCGTGATTGCCGTGCACATAGAGGATCGGCGCATGGGTAAAGCAGGTGAGGAAGGACAGATAGCTCGCCGGAAGGTCGCCGCAGGAGAGGATCAGATCGACCCCCTCGAGCTTGCGCCGGTCGAGGAATTCCCACAGCGTGGGCTCGGCCTGATCGGCCAGAATCATGATCCTCATACCGGATCACCATTGGGGCTTTTGCCCTCGCCCGGATTGGCGGCGCGCACGCCCTGCATGGATACGAGCGCCTTGGTCACGTCGGTCAGCTCGTTGATTTCGGGAATCCGGCCGACAACATTCTGCGCGAGATAGTCCATACGGATGATTTCCTCGGGCGTGAGCGCGACGTCTTCGGCGACACGAACCTCGCCGGCCTGATCGACGATCGGGCCGACAAACGGCAGGAACGCGCCGGCGCGGATGCGCTCATGCAGAAGATCCACCAGACGGCGGACGCGCGGCGGCACGCGCTTGGAGCACAGCAGATCGATGGCGTCGGTGGACATGCCCATAAAGTAGCTCAGCGCGCGGTCGGCATTGCTGCTGGCGTCCTCCTCCCATGCGCCGGAGAGAATGCTGCGCGCGATGCCCTGATAGACCTTTTCCCAATTCCAGATCGGCATGGCCAGATTGTGTATATTGCCATCCAGTTCGTGATACAGGCCGAAAGCGCGGGATTCCATGCGCGGGGCGCTGATGTCGCGGTTGGAAATGATGCACACACCGCTGGCACTGAGTTCCTTCTCCGGATTGGCATCCAGCAGAGAGGACCACTTGAGATAGACTTTGGCGCGGGGATTGGTCATCTGCGCGCCAAGCGCAAAGGCGTTGATCGAGGCGGGCACGCCGTAGATCGGATAATCGGCAATATAGCCGATGAGGTTGTTGTCGCTCATGGCGCCGGCGATGGCGCCGAGAATAAACTTTGCCTCAAAGATGCGAAGATAATAGGAACGGACGTTGTGATAGCTGGCCAGCAGCGAGCAGTTGAGGATCTTGACCTCGGGATGGGCGATGGACTGCTTGACGCAGGCGTCCAGCAGAACGGGCGATGCGGTGAAGATAACATGATAGCCCTCGCGCGCCAGCTCATCAATCACGCGGGAAGCTTCCTGCGGCGTGACGTTTTCGCGCGTGGTGGTTTCGATCCGCGATCCGAATGTGTTTTCCAGCGCTTTGCGGCCCAGTTCATGGCTGTATGTCCAGCCGCCCTCGAGCGGGGAATGATTGTATACGAATGCGCAGCGCAGCGGATTGGGCGTGCGGCGCAGCATGGAATTGAGCAGGGTCTGCTGCTTTTCCGCGGGCTGATTGAGCAGCGCGGCGGGCTTGCCTGCGGCGGCAACGATGAATTCCGGCCAGATTTTGCCGATCTTCTGGCGGAATTCGGCCGGCGTATTGCTCACGCTTTCGGTATAGCCGCATACATCCAGATACTTCAGGAATGCATCGCCGACGGGCAGCGGCTTCTTCGGGCCGTCGTATGCCTGTGAGAAGCGGTGATAGCAGGACTGCAGATCGGTGATCTCGTCTGGCGTCCACGCGTCGCCGGGATTTTTGCCTAAAAGAGCGTAGAAGCGATCATAGCTGCCCTCGCTGGTGAAGTGAATGAAGTTGATACGGCAGTCCGCATAGAAGCGCAGGAATTCCTGATAGACACGATAGCGCACAGAATCCTCGGGTTCGGGCAGCACGCGCGTGACGTTGGCCTCGATGCTCACGGCGTCAAGCGTGCGCATGACGCTCACCCGCTTGTTGCCCTCGACGACGTAGAAGCGGTTGTAGTATTCATAGGCGATAATCGGATCGCGAAGGCCATTCATGATCACATCGTCATAGAGCGTATGCCATTTGTAAGCGAATTCTGACGTGGAATCCAGCAGCGGCATGAAGTTGCGCGCAAAGGCCGTGGTGCGGCCGCGCGTGGCGGTACCTTCGACTTGGTCAAGCGAAATCTGAACAAGACCGAGCGGAATCTGCGTCAGGCGGTTGAGTTCGGGGACAATTTCGCTGAGGACGGGCAGGGCAGTGTCCTCGCCCTTGGCCTGAAGTGCATGGGTCAGCTTCATGCCCTTTTTTTGAGCGCGCAGATAATGATCGACGGCCATGTGCAGCACTCCTTTCTATATATAAACGAGGGGAATTGTGCAAATACATGTTTATTATAGCATCGCCTGGAGAAAAGCGCAATTGAGAGCCGGATGGGGACGGAAAAAGAAAATGAAGAAAGTTGAAAAAAGGTGTTGACAAAGACATACGGTGCGTGTATAATACATCAAGTCGCCGCGAGCAAGACACTTCAGCAAGCGCCTTGAGCGAGCGACATGATCCTTGAAAACGATACAGAATCAAGAAGAACGCGAACGACGATTTTCACGAGTCGTCGTTGTACAAAGACAGTCAATTCGCAATGAGTTTTGAACCTTGAAGGTAAAACTTCAAGGATTCGATACAGAATCAAACACGAGAGTTTGATCCTGGCTCAGGACGAACGCTGGCGGCGTGCCTAACACATGCAAGTCGAGCGGGGAGGAGGAAGCTTGCTTCCGAATCCTAGCGGCGGACGGGTGAGTAACGCGTGAGCAACCTGCCTCAAACAGGGGGATAACGCATCGAAAGATGTGCTAATACCGCGTAAGACCACAGCACCGCATGGTGCAGAGGTCAAAGGAGCA
>SVGO01000042.1 GCA_015056305.1 Clostridiales bacterium
CCGAAGCCCGAACTACTACAACCCGCGCCGCAACTTCTATTCCCGAAATACCGAGGGCAGCAACACCGCCGATATCACCAACAACCGCACGGATTACGTGCTGCGTCAGATGCGTGAAAACGGCCTGATCTCCACGCAGGAATACAACGCCGCGCTGGACCGCAGCACGGCGACCGTCCTGGAAACGTCGCCCGCAACCACCGACATGTACGATTACGCGCACTATGTCGAATACGCGATCGGCGACGTGGTCGACACATTCCTGGAGCTGAGAAACCTCGAGAACACCGCCGCTAACCGCTACGCCATGGAAAACGAACTGCGCACCGGCGGCTACAGCGTATACCTGTGTCTGGATACCGAGATCCAGCAGATCGTCGAGGACACGCTCGCCTCGTGGAACGATTATCCCCGTCTGCGCGATCCGTCTGACAAGGTCTATCAGGCGCGCAATTCCGACGGCACATACACCGAGATCGAGCAGCCGCAGGCAGCCGCGTGCGTCTATGACTATCGTACGGGCGAACTTAAGGCCATCGTCGGCGGACGCTACAAGCCCACGGCCCGCAAAACGCTCAACCGCGCCAGCGACATGAACATGCCCGTCGGCTCCTCGATCAAGCCGCTGACGGTCTATGCCCCGGCGATCGATCTGGGCGCGTCGCCCGCCTCCATTGCCTACAACATGCCCACGCCGATCTCCGGCTGGAAGGATTCCTCCGGCAAGGATTCCTGGCCGCAGAACTACGGCGGCGGCGGATATCAGGGTCCGCAGAGCTTCAGAAACGCCCTGCGCAACTCGCACAACACCTCCGCGGCGCAGATCCTGATGAGCTACGTCGGCGTAAACCGTGCAGTGAATTATCTGCATCTGATGGGCGTCGAGGACAAGAACATCAACGCCGATCCGTTTGGTCTGGCGCTGGGCTCCTCGGGCATCACGCCGGTGCAGATGGCCGTAGCCTTCGGCACCATCGCCAACAAAGGCGTCTATCAGGAGCCGATTTCCTTCAGTCATATTCTGGATTCGAACGGCAACGTCTACGTCGACATGCGCCAAAGACAGGATCGCCATCAGGTTTTCAAGCCCTCCACGGCATATCTGGTCACGGATATGCTCAAGGAAGCCGTGCAGAGCGGCACAGGCACGAAGGCCAAGATCTCCTCGCAGGTGGTCGGCGGCAAAACCGGCACCAACTCCGACTCCAAGGGTGTGTTCTTCGCCGGCATGACGGGCTGGTATGCCTCCAGCGTATGGATCGGTCATGACAACTACAAGGCGCTCTCCAGCAAGGCGACCGGCGGCAATGCAGCCGCGCCGCTGTGGCAGAGCTACATGGAGAAGATTCACAAGACCAAGAACCTCGCCTCCCGCGAGATCATAGACGGTACGCCGGCGGATTACGGTCTCGTGCGCGTGACGACCTGCGGCGTCAGCGGTCAGCTGGCAACCGACGCCTGCTACAACGACGTGAACGGCTACAAGACGATCACGGACTACTGGTATGAGGGCAACGTGCCCACGTCCTACTGCTCCATGCACAAGCAGGTATCCGTGTGTACGGATTCCGGTCTGCTGGCCACGGAGTATTGTCCGTCCTCCGTCGTGGATGATCGCGGCATCGTGCTCATTCCGCGCGGCCATCCGCTCTATAATTCCATCGGCAGCTATGGCAGCACGATCCGCAAGTATCTGGGCGAATTCGCAACCCTGCAGAGCCAGGCGGACATCAACAATCACATCTGCCAGCTGCACGACGAATACACCGCGTCCCAGTCGACCTATGAGCTGGAAATGATCTACAACGACGCCTACAACCTGACGCTGCGGGCGTATCAGCTGGTCGGTTCCTCGCCGTATATCACAAACGATACGCGCAGGCAGATCAATACAGCGATCAGCGCCGTACAGACGCTGCTGTCGATCTACCCGATTGATTATGAATCGCTGCAGGGGGCGACCAATAATCTGCGCAGCCAGCTGCAGGCGGCAGGCCTTCTTTAAACCGCGCGAAGCGTAATAGGGAGTCTGAGGGACAAGGTCCCTCAGGCGGGTCTTAGGGCGGCAGCCCTAACGTTCCCTTCTGTCAAAGAAACGCCGTTTCAGCGCAGGGCGCGGAGCATGCCCTGCAATTGAAACGGAGGCTCACCGCCAAGCCTCATCAAAGAAGCAAAAGCTGTGCCGAATCGCCTCGGTACAGCTTTTCTTTTTGGTCTGCCGCCCAAACCTCTCGGGGATTTCATCCCCGGACCCCTTCTTCGCTTCGCGGCGGCTTAAAGAATTATCGCAAAAGGCTGTGCCGGAAATCCGGCACAGCCTTACTTTATACATGGTCAAATTCGTTTTGGTGCTGTCTGAAGAAATCGTAATAAGCTCGCACGTTTTTGAGTTCCGTCCACCTGCGCACGTCCACCGGATCGCTGTCCAGATCATAAATCTTCGCGCCCTTCATCGACAGCAGGAACGGCGAATGCGTGCTGATGACAAACTGGCAGCCCATGAACCGCGCGCTGTCGCTGATGAACTGGCACAGCTCCATCTGGCGCTCGGGCGAGAGGCTGTTCTCCGGCTCGTCGAGCAGATACAGCCTATCCTCGGTGATCTTATTGGTAAAATAACGGAACGCGCTCTCGCCGTTGGAAAACGTGCGCACGTTCATGCCCAGCTCTTCCTTGACATATTGGGACTGCGTCCTCTTTCTGGCGCGCACAATCCTTTTGAGCTGGGCGTAATCCTCCATCGAGGACAGCTGAAACCTGGAGCCCTTGTTTTCCAGATACTCTTCAAACACATCCTCCCGCCGCCTGTCGATGCCCTCGTTGAGTTCGCGCAGGGACAGCATATGATCGAACACGTCGTCGCTGGTGATGATGCAGCTGCCCGGTGGGATTGGCCGTCTGAGTTCCATGCAGCACATGTCCACATAGTCATCAAAAAAGCTCGTGCGGTTATATGGCGCTTCGCGGTCCAGCTTCGCCTTTTCGGCGATCACATGCAGCGCGGTCGATTTCCCCGTGCCGTTGCCGCCGTAGAGGATGGTCACCGGCTCAAAGTCGATGCGCTCAAAGCGTCTTCGCGAGAGGATTTTCATGGGATAGAACGAGGCATAGCATGTGCGCCGGACTCCCATGATATAACTGGTTTCCCGCTCAGCGTCCGGGAATGTGAACGATTCAAGATAAAGCATAATCCGTCTCTCCTGCGCATGAAACGCTGCAAAACGGGCAAACTGCGTGTATCTATAGATGGAGGTTATTCTATGATCGAACAGGATACCATCAAGCTGCTGCGCGAATGCGATGCAGGCATTCAGATGGGCGTTTCCGCAATTGACCAGGTGCTGGATCACGCGCAAAGCGAATCGCTGCGCCGCAGCCTCACAGACAGCAAAGCCGAGCATGACCGGCTCAAGGAAGAGCTGCAAACCGCACTGGAACGCTTCGGCGACGAGGGCAAGAATCCCAATCCCATGGCAAAAACGATGTCCACTGTTAAGACCAACATGGAGATGATGATGAAGCCCACGGACGCAACCATCGCCGATCTGATCACAGACGGCTGCAACATGGGCGTCAAGTCGCTCTCCAAATACCTGAACCAATACGCCGCCGCGGACGAAAGCGCCAAGGACGTATGCAAGAAACTGATCGCCATGGAAGAGCAGCTGGCGAAGGACCTGCGGGGGTATCTGTGAGGAGACGTTGGGGACGTTGGGGACGCTGGGCTGCCGCCCTGACCTGCCTGAGGGATTTCATCCCTCAGACTCCCTTCTTCGCTTCGCGACTGTTTAAAGCAGAAATATAGGACTTCCCCTATGGGGAAGGTGGCAGTCCGAAGGACTGACGGATGAGGTCCCAGCCCGCAGGCGGGATCGACGCTACATGTCTTTTATTTCTGTGCTGCAAACCGGCGCACATCCGTGCCGATAAACGGAATCACCTTCATCCGGCTGGGATCGGTCAGGCGCGCCGCGATGCGGTCGTCGTACTTTTCATACAGCAATTCGCTGTCCAGATTCGTGGTGATCACCGTCGCGCGATTCGCATTGCGGCGCTCATTGATGATGTGATAGAGCGAGCTGACGGTCACGCCGCGCAGCATCGGCTCGCTGCCCAGATCGTCGATGCACAAAAGATCACAGGCAAGCATATCCTGCACCTGCTCCATACTTTCCTCGCCGAACTGGAAGCGGCGCATCGCTTCAATCAGCTTATACGCCGAGATAACGACGACACTGTACCCGCGCTCGAGCACACGCTGGGCGACGCAGTTCATCAAATATGTCTTGCCCAGGCCGGAGCGGCCGCACAGCAGCAGCCCCTTGCCCTCGCCTGCGGCAAACGTATCGGCATATTCCTCGCAATACTGACGGCACTTTTTGATAAACACGCGCTGAGAGGTTTTCCTTCCCTCGATCGGCTCATCCGGGAAGATCGACTCGTCAAAAGCAGCGAAGTTCTCGCGCTCCAGCCCCTGCAGGCCCTCGGCCTGATAGAGCCTGTTCATCACCGCGCGCTTGAGACACGCACACTGCTCATGCACCGGCTCGCCGACATAGCCCGTATCCCGGCAGGCCGGACAGCGATACACCGGCTGCAGATAATCCTGCGGCAGACCACAGGCAATGAGCGCCGTGCGAAGCTCGCTATTGATGCGCTCCATTTCCGTCTGCATATTCTCAGAAATCGCCCTGGCCTTATCCGGCGAGGCGAACGCCCCGCGCATGCCGGAGAAGAACAATCTCTGGCGCTTGGCAAGCAAATCCCGCACGGCAGCGCTCTTTTCCTCCGCCTCGGCACGGCGGCGCTTTTCCTCCATGAGGTTGGCGGCGCGCTGCGCCTCTAAGGCTGACAACGCCTCGCGCGTCACATTTTCTCGGCTGAGCATCAGTTGTCCTCCTCGTCAAAATCCAGCACGGCAGCGCTGTATGTCTTTCTGCGTTCCTCCGGCGTGTAGCGCAGCAGCGTATCCTGCGTGCGCGCCGGCAACGCTGCGGCTCTCTGGCCGCCCGAGCGCACATGGCTGTCGTGCTCGGCGCGCGCCGCATCGACGGTCGCGATGCCAGCGCGATGCCAGTCGGAGAGAATCCTGTTCATGGTCATCATCGGCGCACCGCTTGAGCGCGCATACTGCGCGCTAAGCAACACCAGATCCATGCTCATCGCCATCTCGCCCATCCAGCGGCAAAGCAGATCACGATCAGGCTGGTTGGTATTCTTTTCAAGGCCTGCCGCTTCGTAGATTTCCCGCAGCTGGCTATTGAGCGCCTTTTGCCTGTTGTTGTGTGCAGTCACAGCCTCCGGCGTCGTCAGTCCCTGATGCATCCACTTTTCAAGCCAGCTGCCGACATTTTCCATCGTGCCGCCATCCTTGCGCCTGTGCGCGGCAGCAACGGCAAGGAGAATCAGTTCATCGCTGTTGCCGTCTTTGCGCCAGGCCTCGATGAGCGCCAGATCGTCGGCCGTCGGCGTGACACCCGTGCGGCCAAGTCCGGCGAGCACATCGCGCGCAAAATCGCGTGCGGTCTTCTCCGAGGAGATGCCGCTGAGAAGCTGCGCCGCGTCGTGGCGGCCAAGCTGGTGCTGCCTAAGGAGTATACCGTCCAGATACGCCATTGTCGGGGTTCCCTTGGTCGTCTCGCGGCAAGCCTCCAGCACAGCCTCGGGCGTAAAGCCCCATTCGTCAATCCACTTGAGGTACATGTTCTTCTCGTCCTCGCTGGCAGGGCGATGCTGGCCCAGGCGCGCGAGCAGGCGCTTGAGTCCCTTCTCTCGCTCGCCGGTGAGGATGAGCATCTGCTCCGCATCCTCCAGCGTGCGCACGCCGCTGAGCGCCCAGCGCTGCGCGGTTTCGCCCGCGATCTTGAAGGACACGCGGCCCGTTCGGCTCTTCTCCTTCTCACTGCTAAGGAGCATGATGACGACCTCCTCGGGCAGCTCATACACCTGCACCCAGTCCAGGATCGTCAGATAATCGTTGTCGCCCAAGGTCTGTGCGTCCAGCGTCCGGCGCACCTCATCCATAAAGTGGCGGTTATAGAGCTGCTCGCTGGGCTTTTCCGCGCGGGTAAGCGTGATCTGCTTGAGGTTGTAATAGGTATAGCGCACGGGGTTGTCGCCCGTGCGGCGCACAAGGCCCTCGCGCTCCCAATACCTGTACGCGCGCTCGATATCCTCCTGCGTCACGTCCAGATCCCGCGCCATAGACGCAAGGCTCATGCGCTCGCTGTGATGATAGCAGAGCATCAGGCCATAGAGATAGACCTTCACAAAGTCTCCCGGCGCGCGCAGCATGTATTCGGAAATGAACATATTTTCCACAGGCGTGGCGTCAAACAGCGCCGCGCTGTCGTCAAACGAGCAAAACGCCATCAGCGTCCCCTCCTCAATTCATATACATTTGCATAGATACTTTATTATAACACAGTCATTGCATCTGAAGCAACGATTTCGAGAGCCATCTTTCGGCGTTGACAGCGGCGCTTTGGGCGCTTAAAATAGACTTAGTGTATTGTCGAAATTCCGAGGTTGAATCATGAAGAAAAATGCTGTTCTCTATATCCTCGCGCTGCTTGGCTGCTTTTTGCTGGGCTGCGGCGGGGCGCTGTGCCTGAAGATGATCGACAGCCGGACGATCACGCCGCTTTCCGGCGGGCAGACATGGGATCAATCTGCGTTCGGTTTCACGATGCGCGTGCCCGAGGACGCCGCGATATTCGATCATACCCGCGAAAACGCAGAGCTTGGCGGAAACGCCCTCTACGCCGGTTCGAGCACAGGAAAGGACGGCGCGCTGTATCTGTTCTGCTATGCCAACGAGACCGGCGACCGGCTCAGCGACTATCCCGATCAGGACGTGGTATCCTACTACATGAATGCCGGCGCATCCAGCGTGCGCACGCGCATGATCGCCGGCAGGCGCTTTGTCTGCTATCGCGCGCATGTGCTCACCGAGGAGGGCGAGCAGGCGTGGGATACCTACGAAACCTGGGATGAAACGCTTCAAATCACCTTTGAAACCCAGATGGACGAGAGCGTTGTCCTGTCGATTCTGGCGACGCTTGAGTTTTCCACAAATTAACAGGGAAAGGAGCATACTATGGCCTTTGCACATCTGCATCTGCACACCGAATACAGCCTGCTTGACGGCGCAAACCGCATCGGTCCGCTCCTGGACCGCGTGAAGGAGCTGGGCATGGACGCCTGCGCGATCACGGACCACGGCGTCATGTACGGCGTGATCGACTTCTACAACGAGGCAAAAAAACGCGGTATCCATCCGGTCATCGGCTGCGAGGTCTACGTCTGCGACAACATGGACGAGCGCAACGCCGCCATGGGCATGCGCGGCACGAGCCATCTGATCCTGCTGTGCGAAACGCAGGAAGGCTATCGCAACCTCATGCACATGGTCTCCGAGGCATGGACGCGCGGCTACTACTACCGTCCGCGCATCGATATGGAATGCCTTCGCAGGCATGCCAAGGGCCTGATCGCCTCCAGCGCGTGCCTCTCGGGCAAGCTGGACAAGCTGCTGCTGGACGGGCGCTTTGAGGACGCATGCAACCATGCGCGCGAAATGGAATCGATTTTCGGCAAGGGCAACTACTTCATCGAGCTGATGGATCACGGCCTGGAGGACGAAAAGCGCGTGCTCAGCGAGCTCGCGCATGTCAGCGCCGAGACCGGCATCCCTCTGATCGCCACCAACGACTGCCATTACCTGCGCCGTGAGGACGCCGAAGCGCAGGAGGTGCTCATGTGCATCCAGACGGGCAAAACGCTCGACGACGAGAACCGCATGCGCATGGAGAGCCGCGAGCTCTACGTCAAGAGCGAAGAAGAGATGAAGCAGCTCTTCAGCCTGTATCCAGAGGCTGTGGCGCGGACGCAGGAGATCGCCAAGCGCTGTCAGGTTGACTTTGTATTCGGCGAAACGAAGCTGCCGCGCTTCCCCACCGAGAACGGCGAAACCAGCGAGCAGATGCTGCGCAGGCTCTGCGAACAGGGCCTTGCCGAGCTGTACAATCCCATCACGCCCGAGGCGCGTCAGCGTTTGGAGTACGAGATCGGCGTCATCGCCAAGATGGGCTACGTCGACTACTTCCTGATCGTCTGGGACTTTATCAATTACGCCCGCAGCCAGGGCATCGTCGTCGGTCCGGGCCGCGGTTCCGGCGCAGGCTCGATCGTCGCCTACTGTCTGCATATCACGCAGCTCGATCCGCTCCGCTACAGCCTGCTGTTCGAGCGATTCCTCAATCCCGAGCGCGTATCCATGCCCGATATCGACGTGGACTTCTGCTACGAGCGCCGTCAGGAGGTCATCGACTACGTCGCGCGCAAGTATGGCGCGGATCACGTCAGCCAGATCATCACGTTCGGTACGATGTCCGCGCGCGCGGTCGTGCGCGACGTCGGCCGCGTGTTAGGGTATCCTTATCAGGAAGTGGACGCGATTTCAAAGTCCATTCCCTTTGAGCTGAATATGACGCTCGAGCGCGCGCTGAGCCTCTCGCCCGAGCTCAAGAAGAACTACGCGGAAAACGAGCGCGTGAAAAAGCTCATCGACATGAGCCGCGCGCTGGAGGGTATGCCGCGCCACGCGTCCACCCATGCGGCGGGCGTGCTGATCACCGACAAGCCCGTGACCGAATATGTCCCGCTGCAGCGCAACGACGAGGTCGTCACGACGCAGTTCCCCATGGGCACCATCGAGCGGCTGGGCCTGCTGAAGATGGACTTCCTGGGCCTGCGCACGCTGACGGTCATCCGCGACGCGCTCGATCTGATGCGCGATGCGGGCGTGGACATGAAGGCAGAGGATATCCCGCTGGACGACCACGCGGTATACGACATGATCTCCGAAGGCGAAACGGACGGCGTGTTCCAGTTGGAATCCGGCGGCATGCGCACGTTCCTCTCGAACATGAAGCCGCAGAACTTCGAAGACATCATCGCCGCGATCTCGCTCTATCGCCCCGGCCCCATGGAATCCATCCCCCGCTATATCAACGGCAAGCACAATCCGGACACGATCAAATACCTGCACCCGAGCCTCAAGCCGATCCTCGACGTCACATACGGCTGCATGGTCTATCAGGAGCAGGTCATGCAGATCGTGCGCGATCTGGCCGGCTATTCCTACGGCCGAAGTGACCTCGTGCGCCGCGCGATGAGCAAAAAGAAGCACGACGTGATGGCCAAGGAGCGCGAGTACTTCATCCATGGCATGGAAGAAGACGGCGTGGTGACCGTAGACGGCTGCGTGCGCCGCGGCATCCCGGCCGAAACGGCCAGCCAGCTTTTCGACGAGATGACAGCGTTCGCGTCCTATGCGTTCAACAAGTCGCATGCAGCGGCCTATGGCGTGGTCGCCGTGCGCACGGGCTGGCTCAAGCGCCATTATCCCGTACAGTTCTTCGCCGCGCTGCTCAACTCCGTCTCCAGCGACAGCGGCAAGGTGGCCGAATACTCGCAATACTGCCGCAAGCACGGCATCGAGCTTCTGCCGCCGGACATCAATCAATCCGGCAGAAAGTTCTCTGTCGGCACGAGCTGCGACGGCAAGACCGGCATCCGCTTTGGTCTGGGCGCAATCCGCTCCTGCGGCGACAAGGCGATCGACTCGATCATCGAGATCCGCAGGTGCAGCGGCCCATTCAAGGATATTTTCGACTTCTGCAAGCGTCTGTCCAGCGATCTGGTGAACAAGCGCGTGGTGGAATCGCTGATTCTCTCCGGCGCGTTTGACTGCACGGGCGCGACGCGCGCGCAGCTGATGGCCGTATACGAGGCCGCGCTCGACGGCGCAAACCGCACGCGCAAGAGCAACATTGTCGGACAGATGTCGCTCTTCGGCGACGGTATGCTTGAGGAGGTCAATCCCCCGCTGCCCGACATCCCGGATTTCAATCTGCGCACGCGTCTCACATTTGAAAAGAACATGACCGGCCTGTACATCACCGGCCATCCGCTGGGCGACTACACGAAGGCGCTTGCCCAGATGGACATGAGCACATCGCAGCTCGCCGAGATCATGGAGGCGGAAGATCACGGCCTCTCGCGCGACGGCATGCACGTGCGCATGGGCGGCATGCTGACCGAGTTCCGGCAGAAGGCCACCCGCTCCGGCAACCTGATGGGCTTTGTGACGCTGGAGGACATGACCGGCACGATCGAGTCGCTGATCTTCCCGAAGGTGCTCGAGCGCGTGAGCACAGAGCTGACGCCGGATACGGCAGTCGTCATCAGCGGACGGCTCTCCATCCGCGAGGACGAGGATCCCAAGCTGCTGCTGGATACCATCGAGCCGCTGATGACCAACGCCGAGGTTGAGCAGGCCATCAAGAACGGCACGCTCACGCAGCAGGCCGCCGCGCCCGTCCGAAAGGACGATGTGCTGCCCGGCAGCACGCTCTATCTGCGCCTGCCCAGCGACAGCGCGATTCAGGTTGTGCGGCCTGTGCTGGGGCGCTATCGCGGCGAAACCGGCGTAGTGCTCTACATCGAGAGCACGGGCGTCAAGCTGCGCGCGCCCAAGGAGCTTTGCGTCAAGCCCACGAGGGCGATGATGGATGAGCTCATCGATATGCTGGGGCATAAGAATGTGGTGCTGAAGTGATGCTTTAAACCGCGTGAAGCAAAGAAGGGGTCAAGGGGCGAAGTCCCTTGTCTGGGGCTTGGGAATGAAATCCCCAACATAACCCATTGAAAAAGAAAAATCAAGAATCTCAGAGGAGCCGACAGGCGTCAATTGAGATTCCGATACAGTTTCAAAAGGATCTCAGCAATTCACGCAGAGATTCTATCGAAGTGTATCAGAATCGTAATTGTCGCCTTCGGCTCCTCTCCGATTCCCGTTTATTCTGCGCTCCGCGCATGGGTTGCGTTGGGCTGCCGCCCAAACCTGCTTGAGGGATTTCATCCCTCAAACTCCCTTCTTCGCTTCGCGCCGGTTTGATGCTTGTTTCCTTAAATGCTTTCCTCAATCACCTGCAGCAGGCACGAAAGATTCCGCTCCTCCAGCACCGTATCGCGCGACGTATGAATCCTGTCCATATACAGAACCTTCTTCCCCTTGAGCGCCGCTACCGCCGTGCCGCGCGGAAAGAGCATCTGATCCGACGGATAGATCCACTTCGGAAAATCGCCGGAAACCGTCTT
This sequence comes from Clostridiales bacterium, assembly GCA_015056305.1. GTDB lineage: Bacteria > Bacillota > Clostridia > Christensenellales > Aristaeellaceae > Ventricola. The sequence goes on from SVGO01000042.1 coordinate 11,167, forward strand.
CATGCCATACTCTGGCGCAATTTCTTCCATCGCGCGAAGCAGCCGCTTGGCCTGCGGCATGCGCATACCGGCCTTCATGCCGGTATACAGCAGCGTATCGCCGTCGCCCACGCAGTCAAAATTCAAAAGAAACCGCTGCGCCGCCTGCGGGTGCGCCTTGATGAATGCCTGCGAGCCGAAGAGCCCCTTCTCCTCGTTGTCAAAGAGCACATACGCCACGCCCGGCTTTTCCTTCATCCGCTGCATCGCTGCTAAAACAAGCAGCACGCCCGATGTGTTGTCGTTCGCCGTATTCGGATTCGCAGGACCGGCGAGCATAAGCGCAAGCACCAGCGCCGCGCCGGCAAAGCCCGCAATCCAGGCAAACAAACCCGCTGCAAACGGGTGTATCCACGCCGTAAGAATCGCACGCGCGCCCCAGCCGCACAGCCAACCGCCGAGGACAATCATCAGCGTAAGCAGCGTCTGCTCCATGATGAACAGCGGCAGACAGCCCGGCGTGGAAAAATTGGGCAGCAGCATACGTGCGCAGGTATCGTAGTGCGCGGCGATGATCGTGCGCGCCGCGTCCACATCGCCGAGGATAATATTGCGCGAGCGGATCGCCGTGCCGTTCTCCTCGATCGTCACTATGACGCCCTGCTCCGCCGCGTACGCGCGGACCCACTCAATAAACGCGGTCTTCTGCGCATATGTCTTTCTTACCTGCCAGCACCCCAGCAGTTCATCTTTCAGCCTTTTTGCTTCCATGATTGTGCTCCTTGATGATCTTTTCCTATTATAACACAGACATGCGCCGTGCGTATACACATTGACACGCATCGGCGCATGTTGATATAATACAGTCACTATCATCGAAAAAGGAGTCTTTCCCATGACGTACGAAGAGGCATTTTCCCTGCTGAGGACATACAACAGCGAAGCGTTCCATATCACCCACGCGATTACCGTATCGAAGGTCATGCGCCGCATGGCGGATGAATTGGGCTACGGCGAGGAAGCCGATTTCTGGGCAGTCGTCGGCTTGCTGCACGATATCGACTTTGAGCAGTGGCCGGATGAGCACTGCAAGAAGTGCGTGGAACTGCTCGAAAAGGGCGGCTGCGACGAGAAGCTGATCCATGCCGTCGTCTGCCATGGCTACGGCCTGTGCACCGACGTCGCGCCGGAGCATCAGATGGAGAAAGTGCTCTTCGCCTGCGACGAGCTCACCGGCCTGATCGGCGCGTGCGCAAAGATGCGCCCCTCCGGCAGCATCACCGACATGGACCTCAAGAGCCTCAAGAAGAAGTACAAGTCGAAGGGCTTTGCTGCTGGCTGCTCCCGCGAGGTCATCGCGCAGGGCGCAGAGATGCTCGGCTGGGAGCTCGACGAGCTGCTCTCCCGCACGCTGGAAGCCATGAAGCCCGACGAGACCGCCATCATCGCCGAGATCGCCGCGCTGAACCTGTAATGGATCAGATGATGTTCTCAATCGTCAGCGCCTGACGCTCGTAGACGTGCTCAATCGCGCCCTCCAGCTCGCAGGCGTAGACCATCGCCGTGGCAGAATCCTCCTGCTCCAGCGCGGCAATGAGCCGGGAGAACGCATAGCGCACCTCGTCGGTCGAGCTGTGATCGACCATCATCTCCAGCCATCTGGCCTGTTCATCCCAGGAGACGTCCATCTCCTGGGTTTTTTTCATTGCTTCATCCATTTTCTCTTCGCGGATCTGTTCGATGACCTCTTGCGTATTGGCAAGCGCCGCATTTGTAATCCGCAGGACGATCGTCTGCTCCAGCAGGCTCAGCACCACCAGAAAAGCCAGCGTGCATGCCATGATCAGAATCTTTCTGCTCATGTTACCACGCCACCTCCTTGGGCTCCAGCACAGGGATATTGAGCAGCCGCCCGTTTTCTCCCTTTTCCTGCACGAGCAGAACGCCCTGCGTATTCAGCAGCGCAATGAGCACGTTCTTCGTGCGCTCGATCCCCTGCGTTTTCAGCTGCTCGAGCAGCCATTTTTCATCCTTGCCGCAGAGCGCAAGCGTTCTGGCCTGCACCCTGCCGTCCAGAATCAGCGTCAGCGGAATGCCGTCATATTTGTCCCCAAGCCCCTGCTCGCCGCGTGTTGCTGGCCTGTTTTCCGCCGAAGGGAATACGCTCAGCGCGCCGTTGGTTTCCAGAACCACGCTGCCCGTCTCATGCAGGCCGACAAGCCCCTGCGAGCGGATGCCCTCCATCAGATCCGACAGATCGAAGCACAGCCGGCTCAGCTCGTCCTCACAGATTCTTCCATTGCGCACCAGCACGCTCGGCCGGCCGCAGATGATCGCGCGCAGGCGGATGCTCCAGAACGACAGACTGCTGAGCAGGCTATGCATGAGCAGCAGTGTCAGGATCGCCACCACGCCGCCCAGCAGCGGCATCTCCACATCGCCCATCGGCTGGGTCGCCAGGTCCGAGATCATCAGCGTGATGACCACCTCGTAGGGCTGAAGCTGCGCGAGCTGCCGCTTGCCCATCAGCCGCAGCACAATCGTCGTCACAAAAAACAGTATCACCGTGCGAATAAATCCCGTCAGCAAAAAAAGCGCCTCCTTTGGCGCTATTTTGCCCGCAAAAAACTTCCGGCATACAAAAAACGCACCGAAAACCCAGTGCGTTGGTATTCGTTGGGGATACGTTGGGGATACGTTAGGGCTGCCGCCCTAAGACCCGCTTGAGGGATTTCTTCTCCTCGCTCGACGCTCGTCGGTCAGGGCAGCTCTGACAGCCCACAGGGCTGTCATTCACTCCTGCCCCAGTTCGGCAAAGCCGAACCCTAAAACTCCCATCCACCTTCGCTTCGCGAAGGATAAATCATATTCAAGATAGTTTCGGAGCGCCTTCTGCGTAAGCGAAACAACGGCTTAAGGACCGCAAACCCACACATTCCGCCAAGCAGGGCATCAGAGCGCCCTCTGCGCGAATGATGCCATTAGAAGCAAGGCGAAGCGTAGTGGGTGCGGGCACAGCCCGCTCAGGCGCGCATCTGGTAGCCGCCGTCGACCTTCTTCCACACGGCTTCGCGGCCCGCATGATACGCACCGACAGCCGCATGCAGCATCGCAATGCCGCGATCCAGCGGCGCATACTTCTTGAGCAGGACGCTGGTCTCCAGAATGGAAACGCTGGTCTTGTCCGCCTCGATCTTCCAGGGCTGCTGATTGACAGCGCTCGGCGCAAGACGCGCCGCAAGCACCGCTTCCTTCTGCCAGACGCCCAGCGCGGCGAGCTCTTCCTCGGTCTTGCCGCAGAGCTTGACGACATCCTTGCGCTTGGGCGCAAAGGCCGGCATATCGCACTTGCCCAGAGAGATCACGCAGTGCACGACCTCGTCGCTCTGCAGGTTCACATTGCGGTTGATGATTTCCGGATAGTACATCGCGCCCAGCCAGCAGGTGCCGAGGCCCATGGCGGTCGCCTCCAGCACGAGCGCCTCACCCATGAAGCCCTCCAGCTCCATCGGCGTGCCCTTCTTGGCGACGACGACGGCATACACGTCCGTACCCTTGATGCCCTTGAGGCCCGGGCCCTTGAACATGCGCACGGTAATGCCCTGCCAACTCAGCTTGCGGCAGAGCACGCCCAGACGGTCCAGCTGCTCCTTGTCCGGCGCGCCGGTATATTTACGCACAGAGCTGCGCTTGTGCATCGCATCATACCAGCTCTTTTCAAGTTTCAGTTCAAACATTTTAGATCGCTCCTGTTATGAAATAGTCCACTAAAGTATACTTTAGCACGTTTAGCCTGTGCCTGTCAATGATAACCATTGACTCTCAAGCACAAAACAGCAGCTCCGCACCATCGCGGAGCCGCTGCCTAGATTTATTCGTGCTGATCCTGCGGAAGATCCATAATCAGCTCCTGCGGTTCGTCGGTCATCGCATCGACAAACGCAGCGATACGAATCAGACCGCGCTGGATATTCTCCAGAGAATTGGCATAACTCAGACGGCAGAAGCCCTCGGAACAGAACGCGCTGCCCGGAACAACCGCAACGTCCGCATACTCCAGAAGCAGCTGCGCAAACGTCATGGAATCGTTGACCTGCACATAGCCGTAATACTTGCCAAAGAGCTCCTGAATATCCATCATCGCATAGAACGCGCCCTTGGGCATGTTGCAGTGCACGCCCTCCATCGCATTGAGACGGGCGACCATGTACTTGCGGCGGCGATCATACTGCTCGCGCATTGCCTCAACCTGCGTGACGCCCTTGAAGCTGGTGAGCGCTTCGACGCAGGCATACTGCGCGATCGCATTGGAGCCGGAAGCCACCTGGCTCTGCAGGCTGCCCATGATCTTGGCAATCGGCGCCGGCGCGGCCGCATAGCCAATGCGCCAGCCGGTCATGGCATAGGCCTTCGACACGCCGTTGATTACAATCGTCTGATTGTAGATTGCCTCGCCGAAGGATGCGATGGAGGTATGCTGTTCGCCGTCGTAGATCAGCTTTTCATAGATCTCGTCTGCGATCACATAGAACTTGCGCGCCACGGCCAGCTTGGCGATCTCGCGCAGCTGATCGCGCTTCCAGACGGCGCCGGTCGGGTTGCCCGGGGTGTTGATGAGCAGCACCTTGGTGCGTTCGGTCACATACGGCGCCAGGTCGCGTGCTTCAGTCACGTAGTTGTTCTCGCGCTTGCCCTCCACCAGCACCGGCACGCCGCCCGCCAGGCGGACCATCTCCGGATAGGAAACCCAGCATGGCGTGGGGATGATGACCTCGTCGCCCGGATTGAGCAGCGCACACAGCGCCGCATAGATGGAGAACTTCGCGCCGTTGGAGACGACGATCTGGCTGGGCGTATAGGACAGCGCATTGTCGCACAGCAGCTTATCACAGATCGCCTGGCGCAGCGCAAGCGTACCCGGCGCTGGCGTGTACTTGGTCAGACCCATGTCCAGCGCCTCATGCGCCGCAGTGCGGATGTACTGGGGCGTCACAAAATCCGGCTCGCCGGCACAGAAAGAAACCACGTCACGGCCGTTGGCGGCCATTTCCTTTGCCTTGGCGTCGATCGCCAGCGTCGGAGAGGGAGAGATCGCGCTGCACACGCGGGAAAGCTCAAGAGACAAAATGAACTCCTCCTTCGGGTTCAGAATTAAGCAAAATGAATTTTGAGATTATTATACCGCCATTTCAGCGTTTTTGCAAGCCACAATTTCGGCTTTTTCTGCATTTTTTCACATTCGATTTCACATTTTCATTCTTGCCCCTGTAATCCAGGATGAAAAAATGTCACATTTGAGCCTTCGCTTCTTCTCATATGCTATGCGCGGATTGAGCGAATGTGACAAAAGAATGTTTTCTCCTGAAATGGCTTGTCAGAAGTGCCATTTTGCGCTATTATATGTAGGGTAATATTCTTTTTTCAAACATAAGTGGAGGTGTTTTTTTTGCATCGCACGATCAAGTGGATCATTGCTGCGGCGCTGGTTCTCTCTCTGAGTGTGACCAGCTTCGCTGTCGCTGAAGAAACCTACTATCTGGAGCTGCCGAGCAAGGACATTAAGTCCACCCGCAAGATTTCCGTGAACATCCCGGAAGAGAATCCCGCCGTGGACGGCATCAACCCGCTGACCGGCGAGGTCTGGTCCGGCACCTATCGCCCGATCGGCGTCAATATCGATCAGCATCCGGAAGCGCTCCCGAACTGGGGCGTTGCTTCTGCGGACATCATCTTTGAAATGCCCATCCAGGCCGACGGTTCCACCCGTGCTTTCGCGCTGTTCATGGGCGATATCCCGTCCTATGCCGGTCCGGTCCGTTCCGGCCGCGTTCCGATGGGCTCCCTGCGTGAGATCTTCGGCGGCGCGTGGGTCTTCTACGGCTGGCAGAACACCGTCGTTCAGGCCGGCACGCTCATCGTCGACGTTGACAGCTGGGCGCTGAATCTGCACAAGGACGCGCGTCAGGGCGGCCGCTGGGTCTTCCCGTTCATCGAAGGCACCGAGCGCAACTACGCCAACCTGTTCCATCGTGAGAAGGATGGCATGCACGTCGCTCCGTACAATGTCCAGGTTGACATGCACGCCGTCGAGAATCTCTTCGAGGAAGAGCCGGTCAAGCATCCGTTCAAGTTCACCGACGCTGGTCTTGATCGCGGCACCGATGTTTCCGCGATCAACATCAACTACAAGACCACCAAGCCGCAGTACGTTGTGGACTACAAGTACAACGAGATGACCGGCCTGTACGAGCGTTACCGCAACGGCGAGGCATACTATGACGCGCTGAGCGGCATGTCCACCAACTTCGCCAACGTCATCGTGATGCGCACCGACGTTTCCTGGTTCAACAACAACAACTCCCGCCCGGTCATCCAGACCGTCGGTCAGGGCGTTGCCGAGATCTTCCAGAACGGCAAGTACATCCGCGGCACCTGGGTTCGCTCCCACAGCGCCAAGGAAGCTGACGACTTTGCTTCCCAGCCTGCCCGCCTGATTTTCCTGGATGAAAACGGCGAGGAAATCGAGCTGAAGGTTGGCAAGACCTTTGTTCAGATCGTGAACAACAACCAGTCCGTTATCGTCACTGCCGGTCAGGAGATCGAGGGTGCTGCCGCCCAGGCGACTCCGAAGCCGACCGCGACCCCGCGTCCGACCCGTACCCCGAAGCCGACCCGCACTCCGCGTGCCGATCGCAATTCTCAGTCCAAGGCCATGGACGTTGAGGATGAGGGCGACATCTCCTTCGGCGGCTGATCCCCTATCGCAAGCAAACCCCTGCTCATGCAGGGGTTTTTCTTTCACGTTTTTTCGCAAAAGAAAAAGACAGGCAGATCGCCCGTCTTTGATGGCTTATTTACTTCTTGCCCTCGCGATAATCGGTAAGGAGCTTCTCGATGCGCTTCCACGGATCGAGCAGATAGCTCAGGCTTTGATCATGATTGAGCGTCGCAATGACAAACGCCATGTACTTGCTCATGTCCGCCTGCGTGAACCACGGCGCGGCGAGCATCTCGGGAGAGGCATAGGTCAGATTGGTCGCGAATACGTGATCAATCACGCCCTCCTCATACGCCTTGTTGAAGGCGTCCAGACCGCTGGTGAAGAACGCGAAAGTCGCGCCGGCAAACACGCGCTTGGCGCCGCGCTTCTTGAGGTTATACGCCAGATCCAGAATGGAATCGCCGGAAGCGATGATGTCGTCCGCAACGAAGACATCCTTGCCCTCAACACTGTCGCCCATGTACTCATGCGCGATGATCGGGTTGCGGCCATTGACCACGCGGGTATAGTCGCGGCGCTTATAGAACATGCCCAGATCCACGCCCATGGCGGAGCTATAGTAGATATTGCGGCTGATCGCGCCCTCATCCGGAGAAACGACCATCATGTGATCCTTGTCCAGCTTGAGATCATCATAGGTGCTGGTCATTGCCTTGAGCATCTGATAAGTCGGCATGATGCTCTCAAAACCGCTCAGCGGGATCGCATTCTGCACGCGCGGATCATGCGCATCGAAGGTGATGATATTCTCCACGCCCATCGCAACGAGCTCCTGAAGCATCAGCGCGCAGTCCATGGATTCACGTGCGGTGCGGCGATGCTGACGGCCCTCGTAGAGCATCGGCATGATGACGTTGATGCGCTTGGCCTTGCCGCTGGCAGCCGCAATCAGGCGCTTGAGATCGGCATAGTGCTCGTCCGGCGTCATCGGGATTTCCTTGCCGTACATCTTATAGGTGCACTGGTAGGCGCCGACGTCGCAGATGATATACAGGTCGTAGCCGCGCACGGAGTCAAGCAGCATGCCCTTGCCTTCGCCGGTGCCAAAGCGCGGGCAGTTCGTACGAATCAGAAAACCGTTCGCTTCGGAGCCGTAAAAGCTGTGGAGCTTCTCATCGGTGCTGTTGTCCACCTGCCACTTCATGAGATACTCGTTGACAGCCTTGCCCATTTCCTCACAGCCGCGCATGGCGATCACACCCAGCGGCGCGACAGGCATCATCGGAAACTTCTGAGAAGCGTCGGTATTATTATTCATGTTCATGATGAATCCCCTTCTTCAGTGATGATTGCATACTAAAAAAACAATCGTCTTGGACACTTGCTTTCCTATTATAACACAACTTTCCCCATCTTGAATCATAACTTTCTATTTTGGTAAAACTTTGTTTGCTTACGACAATTTTGCATACGCCTTCCGCCATTTGACTTGTCTAACTTTCTTCTCTTTCCTGAATACCTTTTGTCATTGTTCGTCCTGCGCTTGACCCTTTCTGTCATGCTTGGTATAATGTTGCTGACGACCAACAAGGAGGTCTTTCTTGATGAAGCGCATTGTTCTGACCGGCGGCGGCACTGCCGGCCATGTATCTCCGAATCAGGCGCTGATCCCGCTGCTCCTTGAGGAGGGCTGGGAGATCCACTACATCGGCACCAAGGCCGGCATTGAACGCTCGCTGATTGAGCCAATGCAGGGCGTTACGTATCACGCGGTCAGCTCCGGCAAGCTGCGCCGTTATTTTGACCTGAAGAACTTTACGGATCCGTTCCGCGTGATCGCGGGCATGTTCCAAAGCTTCGCCATCATCAGAAAGCTCAAGCCCTCGATTGTCTTCTCCAAGGGCGGCTTTGTCAGCGTGCCCGTCGTAATCGGCGGCTGGCTGTGCGGCGTGCCCGTGGTGATGCACGAAAGCGATATCACCCCCGGTCTGGCCAACAAGCTCTGCAAACCGTTTTCCAAGGCCGTATGCACGACCTTTCCGGAATGCACGAAGCTGCTGGGCGCCAAGGGCGTTCAGACCGGCACGCCGCTGCGCGCGCAGATTTTCTCCGGCGATCGCGCGAAGGGGCTTGCGCTGGCCGGTTTTGACGGCAGCAAACCCGTGCTGATGATGATCGGCGGCTCTCTGGGCGCGCAGACGGTCAATAGCGTTCTGCGCGAATCCCTGCCCCTGCTGACGGCAAAATATGATGTCCTGCACGTGTGCGGCAAGGGCAATCTGGCTCCCGATCTGGAAGGCACGCCCGGTTACAGGCAGTTTGAATACCTCTCCGCTGAGCTGCCGGACGCCTTCGCCTGCGCGGATATTGTGCTCTCCCGCGCCGGTTCAAACTCGCTGTCCGAGCTGATGGCGCTCAAGAAGCCCGCTCTGCTGATCCCCTATCACAGCGGCCGCGGCGATCAGGTGCTCAATGCCAACTCGCTCAAGGCGCGCGGTCTGGCGCATGTGATGATTCAGTCGGACATGAACGCTCAGTCCCTGCCCAAGGCGATCGACGCGCTCTGGGAGGACAGAGAGCTGCTCGTGCAGCGTCTGAGCGCGCTGGATGATGCAGACGGCACGCAGGCCGTGCTCGAGCAGATTCACAAGCACGCAAAGAAGTGACGAGGAGCTTGGGGAACGCTGGGCTGCCGCCCAGACCCGCTCAGGGACGTCCTTCTCCTCGCTCGACGCTCGTTGGTCAGTCCGGTTCTGAAGCCCCACCGGGGCTTCATTCATTGCCGGACCAGTTCGGGGAAACCCGAACCCCGAACCCCTTCTTCGCTTCGCGGCGGTTTGAAGAAAGATGACATAAAAAGTCCCGGACGTTTGTCCGGGACTTTTTTCATGTGATTATTGAGCTTCGTAGGTCTTTGCCTCGCGGGTCTCATCGATCTCGGAGATCTTGAGCAGATAATCGCGCGCAAAGCCGTGCGTATTGCCGCTCTCGGTGGAAACCTCGTACCAGATGTTGCCGTCCTTATCCTCGTATTTCTCCAGGATCATCAGCTTCACACCCTTAGAAAGCTGGCGGACAAGCTTCACGCCGGCAGCCGGCTTCACGCGGACATTGGCCTCGCGATTGGTCGTCGCTTTGCCGATGACCTCGCGATCGAGAATATTCTCCTCTTCTTCCGGTTCGGTGGTCACTGCAGTTTCATCATCCGCTTGTGGAACGGCAGTTGCCTTCGGCGTCGCAGTTGCCTTTGGCGTCGCAGTGATCATCGGTGTTGCCGTCGGCATGAGGAGCTCCACGCCGCTATCCAGATCAATCAGATAATCGCGTACAAAGCCCACCGTAGTGCTTCCCTGCACCTTGGCCTCATACCAGATCTTGCCATTCTTATCCATATTTACGGAAAGGATATCGATCTTCTTGCCCTTCTTGAGCTGAGTGAGCACCTTGCCGTTCATTTCCTTGCGAATGTTGGCTTCCTTATTCGTCTTGCCCGTTCCGATCGCGTCCGGATTGGGCGTCGGCGTCGGTTCCGCCGTCGCCTCCGGCTTCTCCTGCGCATCGTCGGCCTTCGGCGTCGCTTCGGGATTCGGCGTGTACGTCGGCTTCGCGATCTTCTCCTCGAGATCAACGACATAGTCTCGCATCCAGCCGCTCACAGCAATATCATCAACGGTCAGCTCATACCAGACCTTGCCGGTCTTATCCAGAATGGATTCATGGATCGTAACCGCTTCGCCCTGCTTAACCGTCTGCTTCACCTTCGCACTGGAAGATGCATCCTCTCGGAGATTAGCGTCGCGGTTGACTTCGCCCTTGGCGAGTTCCGGCGCAGCCGTCGGCTCCAGCGTCGGCGTCGGCGTGGGCACCGGCGACGGAGTGGGCGTAGGCGTCGCAGTCGGCGTCGGGCTGGGGGTCGGCGTGTTCGTCAGGATGATCGGCAGCGGCGTAGCCGTCGGTTCCGGCGCTGCGGTCGGTTCTGCAGTCGGCGTCGCAGTCGGCGCGCTCGTCGGCTTCTGCGTCTCTTCCACAGGCGCAAAGATGATTGGCGCAGGGACAGACGTCTGCTCGGCAGTCGTCGCTGCTGTCGGCGCAGCTGTCGATTCGCTCGCCGGAAGCTGCTTGACCTCATCCGGCTTATTCAGGAATCGGATCGCCAGCAATGCAATGAGCAGCACAAGCAGCAGCGCAATCAGGCCAACGGCAACCTTGCCGATACCCGTAGAAAAGAAGCCTCCGGAAGACTTCTCTTCCTGTTCTTCGTCGTATTCGCCATATTCGCCGTATTCGTCTACATACTCGTTTCCGGCCGCATCAGCATACGTTTCATCATATTCATACACATCATCCCCGGCCTCTTCGGCAGGCTCATTGATCTGCTGATACGGGCTGATGCGTTTGGTCTTTTCAAGATCCTCGTTCTGTTCGCGTCTTTTGGCCATACAATGACCCTCCTGTCCCTACAATACGTTATCTATATTATAGGGTCTCTCGTGGCCAGATGCAAGCTTTTTCTCCCGTAAGTCTGCATTTGCCGTCGATTCACGCAGAAAAGCACCCCGCTCCAAGGCGATGCCTCAAAGCGGGGTGCGGGATTATGCGGTTACGCTACCAGCAGACGGGCAATTACTGCGCCATCTTCTTGTAGGTCTCCAGGCGGCGCTTCGCGTCGGCCTCGTTGATCGCGAAGGCTTCCTCGGCCTTGCCCGGGAAGAGCTTAGCCAGGGAG
>SVGO01000144.1 GCA_015056305.1 Clostridiales bacterium
GTCTCCTTCGGCGTCAATTCCGTCAAGGCTTCCGAAGAGGACGAGGCCATGATCAAGGAGCTGCAGCGCAACGCGGTCTTCCGCAATGCAAACATGGCGGCGGCGCATCTGGTCGGCGCGCAGGCGCAGGCTATGCAGGATGCAGCGAAGAATCAGGGCGGCGCGTTTACCGGCTTTATGGGCATGAACATGGCGCAGGGCGGCGGCGTGAACGCTGCGCAGCTCTTCCAGATGGGCCAGCAGCAGGCAACCCAGCATCCCGCGCAGCCGGCCGCCAACGGCTGGAAGTGCGCTTGTGGCGCGATGGCAACCGGCAAGTTCTGCCCGGAATGCGGCAGCAAGAAGCCGGAACCGCAGGCTGGCTGGAAGTGCGCGTGCGGCGCGATGGCAACGGGCAAATTCTGCCCGGAGTGCGGTGCGAAGAAACCTGCCGAGGATGGCTGGACCTGCAGCTGCGGCGCAGTGAACAAAGGCAAGTTCTGCGCAGAGTGCGGCGCGAAGAAGCCTGCGGGGCTGCCTGTCTATCAGTGCGACAAGTGCGGCTGGAAGCCCGCTGATCCCACGAAGGCACCGAGGTTCTGCCCGGAGTGCGGAGATCCGTTTGATGAGGGCGATATTCAGTAAAGGTGATTGAAAAGGCGGTTTGTATCGCGTAACAATGCGCTGCAATCATGTGCTATGATCCGGTTGAGCGTGCTGGCATTCAATGCCGGTATAATAAAGCGCATTCAAAGAATTCTGATGCTATTGGAAAAGCCGCAGAGGAAGTCCTCTGCGGCTTTGTTCGACGAGTATCAGCCCTGCTGGCTCATCGCGCGCTCTGCCTGCTCAATCAGGCGTTTGGTCATGTAACCGCCAATATAGCCAGCCTGACGAGACGGCAGATCGCCGTTGTAGCCCTTCTTGAGGTTGATGCCCAGCTCGGAGGCGATCTCATACTTCATCTGGTCAAGCGCGCCCTGTGCCTGCGGCACGACGGCACGATTGGAGCGGCTGGAGCCGGACTGGCTCTGCGTGCCGGCGCCCTGAGTACCCATGTTCTGCGCGTTCTGATTCATGCCCTGATTCATGTTCTGGGTCACGTTCTGATTCTGATACATAGGAAGAAGTCTCCTTTCATGTTTTGCGTCGGATTTGCGCAAACTGCTTAGAAGCCCTGGTTGGCCATCTGCTGCTCAGCCTGCTCGATCATCCGCTTGACCATGTAGCCGCCGACGTAGCCTGCTTCGCGGGCGGTCAGATCGCCGTTGTAGCCCTGCTTGAGGTTCACACCCAGTTCACGCGCGATCTCATACTTCATGTTGTCCAGCGCGCCGCGCGCCTGCGGCACATTGATGGAATTGCTGTTTGAATTGTTCGCCATCTCTTTTTCACCTCCAATCGGTTCGCGCTTATTGTGGCCGGAGCCTGGCCGCATATCCTGACAGTTTTCGTCACGCTTTCCACAGGGCTGACAGCCTTCTTTTTGGTTTTTCTTCTTTTCAATTCTGCCTGGATAGTGTATAATCGGACATGATAGTTTTTCAATTTGATTTTTTTCAGTTTCAGGAGGAATGAATTATGGCCAGAGGCGGTTTCCCCGGCATTCCGGGCGGCAATATGCAGCAGCTTATGCGTCAGGCGCAGAAGATGCAGCAGATGATGGTAGCCAAGCAGGAAGAACTTGATGCGCGCGAGTACGAAGGTACGGCCGGCGGCGGCGCGGTTGCCTGCAAGGTCAGCGGCAAGCGTCAGCTGCTCTCCCTGACCATTCAGCCCGATGCGGTCGATCCGGACGACGTTGAGATGCTTCAGGATATGATCGTCGCCGCGGTCAACGACGCGCTCAAGAAGGGCGAAGAGACCCGCGAAGCCGAGATGAACAAGATCGGCGGCGGTATGGGCGGCATGTTCTGATCATGGCAGCACAGATTGAACCCATCGCCAGAATGGCGCAGCAGCTTTCCCGTCTGCCGGGCATCGGCGCGAAGTCCGCGCTGCGTCTGGCGTATCACATCGTCTCCCTTCCGGAGGATCAGGTGCACGAACTGGCGGCTGCGATCTGGCAGGGCCGCAAGGCGGTCAAGTATTGTTCCCTGTGCGGCAACTATACCGTAGAGGATCCGTGTCCGGTCTGCGCCGACGAGCGCAGGCATAACGGCGTGCTGTGCGTTGTGCGCGATCCGCGAGACGTTGCGGCGATGGAGCGCATGCGCGATTTCAAGGGCACCTATCATGTGCTCCACGGCACGATTTCCCCGATGGAGGGTATCGGACCGGAGGATATCCGGATCCGCGAACTGCTTGCGCGTGTGGGCAGCGAGGAGATCCGCGAGGTGATTCTGGCGACCAACCCCGATATCGAAGGCGAGGCAACGGCCAGCTATATCGCGCGCTTGCTTAAGCCTATGGGTATCCTGGTCACGCGCATTGCGCACGGCCTGCCGGTGGGCGGCGATCTGGAGTATACCGACGAAGTGACCCTTGCCAAGGCAATTGAAGGCCGACGCGAGATGTGAGCGTGCCTGACGAAAAGATGTTTTGTAGGGGAGGGGCTCTGCTCCTCCCCATAACAAGACGTCTTGCGTGCAGTATAGAATGGTTTCCCTGCTTTTTTGAAAAAGGGTGTTGACATTTATCGAAAGGGGATGTATAATACTTTTTGTTGATGAGCGATGCGGTAGTAGCTCAGTGGTAGAGTGCCACCTTGCCAAGGTGGATGTCGCGAGTCCGAATCTCGTCTACCGCTCCATCTGACCAGTGATTGAAAAGTCACTGGTCTTTTTGTATAATAGGAAATCGCACAAAAATCCGAACTGCGAGCAGTGAGAAGCTTGGTATTGTTAAGTTGTTCGGAAGTGGAAGCGGTCACAGGCCGCTTTTTGTATATCCGGGAATTGCACGCAGTTATCATACCTGTTATAATTGATGAAGAAAATTCCAAGCACGAAGGAGAGTCGGCCATGAAAGAGCAAGTCTTCAATCCTTATCTGCCCAGCTGGGAGTATATCCCCGACGGCGAGCCACGTGTCTTTGGCGACAGGCTGTATGTCTACGGCAGCCATGACTGCTTCAATGGCGATGTGTACTGCCAGAATGACTACGTCTGCTGGTCCGCGCCGGAGGACGATCTCTCCGATTGGCGCTATGAAGGCGTGATCTTCCGCAAGGAGCAGGACCCCCGTAATCCCGACGGTGCGCATGCGCTTTGGGCGCCTGACGTATGCCAGGGCAACGACGGCAAGTATTATCTCTATTACTGCCTGGACTTCCTCAAGGAGATCGGTGTGGCCGTGGCGGATACGCCCGTGGGTCCGTTCGAATTCCTCGATTTTGTCCGCTATCCCAACGGCGATATCCTCGGCGCGCGGCCGGATGAGATCCGCCAGTTTGACCCCGGCATCTTCATTGACGATGACAAGCGCATCTATCTCTTCTCCGGCAACAGCCCCCGCTATAAGCAGACGCCCACTGACAAGGACAGCCTCAAGATGGAGCTGGAGCAGGACATGATTACCGTCAAGGACGGCCCGTATCATAATCTGCCCATTATCAATGACGCCGACGGCACCGAATACGAGGCGCATCCCTTCTTCGAGGCCAGCTCGATCCGCAAGATCAACGGCAAATACTACTTCATCTACTCCTCGACGTGGATGCATGAGCTGTGCTGGGCCGTGGCGGATAGCCCGCTGGGCGAGTATCACTACGGCGGCGTGCTGGTGTCCAATGCGGATATCGGTGTG
>SVGO01000145.1 GCA_015056305.1 Clostridiales bacterium
TGATCGAACACGCCGCTGAACACATAGAACATGGTGTTCATGCTCCTGGGCACAAGCATGGAAAGCAGATACAGAAGCGCCAGCGTGCCACCCAGAATGCGGCCCCAGCCCTTGGGAACACGCCAGGTCTTCAATCTGGGATACTCTACCTTCGTGCCGCGGCGAAGCAGACCCTTGCGCAGCACAGCCTGACCCAGCAGGCCTGCTGCAACGGCGCCGGTCGCCATCTGCATAGGCAGCTCCAGACGAAGGACGGAGTCCATCATGAGGATCAGCGAGTCGAGCAGCTCCGTCTTTGCCTGCGGATCCAGCGCCAGCAGACCGCCCAGTTCCGCGCCTTCAGGCGCGGAAACCAGTCCCATCTGCATGAACATGGAGAGCATCGTATCGCCCATCGTGCCGGATACGGCAAGCATCTCCTCCAGCAAAGACGCCAGTGCAGAGACCACGTCGCTGCCTGCAAGGGCGCTGAGCAGCGCGATCACTGCGCCCATCGACGCGAACATTGCCACGCCGCCGGCGGCCACGCTCTGCCAGAATGACTGACCGCGTTCAAGCACGATCGAAGAAACAAGCACCGTCGGCACGATCATCATGACCGCCGCCACACCACCCCACACGCCAAACAGCGCGCTCGTCAGCGCGACGAGAATGCCGCTGCACGCGGCCGCGCTCACAGGGCCCACATAGCCCAGCAGCGCCAGCAGCAGCACCGGAATGGCGCTGAGCACCTGCGGCAGGAACACACCAAGACCAAAGACAGGCGAAAGCAGCAGGCACGCCACGACACTGGCGATCGTCAACCCCCACTTATTGCGCTGTCTGAATACCGTTACATTCTGATTATCCACGTTGACTCCTTCGAATAAATGCGCCGGGCGCAAAGCTGCGCCGCATAATATGCAGAAATCGCTTTGATGATATTATACCGCATTCTCTGCGATTTGTAAACCAAAGCCGACTGAACGCGCAAAGGATGTCTGCACTCAGCATTCTCCCCAGCGTCACACCGGGCACAGCGCCCTTACGCCCGATCCAATCAGACGCCACGCCGTGCCGGCGCCTGACGAAAAAGCGCGCTCCGACAGCGGATCATACAGGATCAGACGACCATCCGCCATACACATCCGGGATGGTCTGCCCGGCGCCGCGCGCTCAGCAAGGGGCCGCACGGAATCACATGCAAACGCAAACAGCCTCCCCTGCGTTGCTGCCAGCAGGCGACCCTCACGGGCAAGCAGGCAGCCAGGCATCCCGCGCAGCGTCAGCGATTGTCTCAGGCCGCGCCAATATAAGACGAGCTGTGTATTCAGCTGCGGCTTCAGGCACAGCGCACAGATTGCATCTGCGCAAAAAACCACATCATACACCGGGCCCGGCATCGGGATCACGCCGCGGCTTTCCAGCGTGGCGGCATCAAACAGATGTACGCAGCCGCTCTCCCCGCCAGCAACAGCCAACGTATCCCCGCAAAGCGCCAAAGAACACGGATTGCAGCCGCAGCGATTGAGCGCAAGCGCCTGTGTACTGCGCGCATCGCAGAGAAACACGCTGTCCGCATCGCCAAGGAGCGCGTACAGCCGCTCTCCATCCGGCGACAGGCACAGATCACATATACCCGGGCCGCCGGAGAAGACCGTCTGCGGCATCAGGCTTTCGGTATCAAAACGCCAGATTACCCCGCCTCCGTCCGCGCAGAACAAGCTCTGATCACACACGCACAGTGCACCCGCTCCCTGAAGCGGTGCATGACCAAGCAATCTGCCATCCGGTGAGAAGACCGATATGCCTTCCTGCATGGACAAATACAGCTTTCGATTCGGCTTTGCTTCCAATGCGCGCACGCCCTTTCCCTTCCGCCTGCTCCATGGTATGCGCGCAAAGCATGCGCCGTCACGCAGGAAATCCTTCCGACAGCAGGAAAACGGAGAAAGACGTCGAATACAGTCAAATCACAAACATCTGAACTATCAGGAGGCATACAGCATGAACACGTATAAGACCCGCGGCACCTGCAGCCGCGCCATCGAATATGAAGTGACGGACGGCATCGTGACCGAGTGCCGCTTTGTCGGCGGATGCATGGGCAACACCCAGGGCGTCGCTGCGCTGGTCAAGGGCATGAAGGTTGAAGAGGCGATCGCCAGGCTCAAGGGCATCCAGTGCGGTCCGCGCGGCACGTCCTGCCCGGATCAGCTGGCCCGCGCGCTGGAGGCGCATATGCAGGCCTAACCATTGGGAACTCAGCCAATATAAAAAGCACGGAGAGCTTTCTCCGTGCTTTTGTTTTTACTTCTTGGGGAACACGCCGCGCTCACCCTTGACGATGCTGCGCGCCGGAACGACACCGCGCACGCTCGAGAGCGGATACACCTGGCTGTCGCGGCCGATGACTGTGCCCGGATTGAGCACGCTGTTGCAGCCGATCTCGGCATAGTCGCCCAGCATCGCGCCAAACTTCTTGCAGCCGGTTTCATATGCCTGCTCGCCATGGACGACGACGGGCTTCTTGTCGCCCTTGACATTGCTGGTGATCGCACCGGCGCCCATGTGCGCCAGATAACCCAGTACGGAATCGCCGACATAATTGTAATGCGGCACCTGCACGCCGTCAAAGAGAATGCAGTTTTTCAGCTCCGTGGAATTGCCCACGACGCAGCCGTCGCCCACCAGAATGCTGCCGCGCAGGAACGCGCCCGGACGCACCTCGGTATCCTCGCCGATGATGCACGGCGCAGCGATCGATGCAGTCGGCGCGATGGACGCGGACTTGGCGATCCACACGCCCTCCTTGGGCTGATCGTAACGCTCGGGATCGAGCGTCTTGCCGATTGCCAGCACGGTCTCCTTGATTTTGCCAAGGGCTTCCCACGGATACTCGCAGCCGGCGAGCATATCCGCCGCGCGAGTATGCACAAGGTCGTACAGGTCCTTCACCCTGATCGCGTCCATCGTATTCCCTCCTCAGGCAAGGCCCTCGGCCTTGATCACGTCGATGATTTCATTCACGTACATTTCCGCGTCACGAAGCTCCTTCGCCTCCGTCATCACGCGGATGAGCGGCTCCGTACCGCTCTCGCGGACCAGCACGCGGCCGTCGATCTTCTCCTCGACCGCCTTGATCGCCGCCTGAACGGCGGCATTCTCGCGCACGGCCTGCTTATCCGCCACGCGGACATTCTTGAGCACCTGCGGATAGGTCACAACCGGCGCACACAGACGGGAAAGCGTCTGCTTGCTGTCGAGCATCGCCTCCATCAGCTCGATGGAGGTCAGAATACCGTCGCCGGTGGTCGCGTACTTGCTCAGAATGATATGACCGGACTGCTCGCCGCCCACGACATAGCCGTTCTGAGACATGTTTTCATAGACGAAGCGGTCGCCGACGGCAGTCTTCTCGTAGCCGATGCCTTCTTCATCCAGCGCCTTATACAGACCGATATTGGACATGATCGTGGTGACGACCTTGTTGCCCGTGAGGCGGCCTTCCTTCTTGAGCTGTCTGCCGAAGACATAGATGATCTTATCGCCGTCGACCACGTTGCCCTGCTCGTCGACCGCCAGGCAGCGGTCCGCGTCGCCATCGTAGGCAAAGCCCACGTCCAGATGATTCTCCAGCACGAAGCGGCGCAGGTTATCGATGTGGGTGGAACCAGCGTT
>SVGO01000043.1 GCA_015056305.1 Clostridiales bacterium
GGCGCGGTCCGGACTGATCAGGAAGGAATGCAGCCTCGCGTCCGTCAGCTTCGCCTTTTTGCCGTCCTCATCGCGCGTCTTGCCCAGATCCATGTCCGCATCGGTGAGCATATCATAGATATTCTCGCTCACGCTGCAAACCTCGGAAGCCATCGCCATGAGCTGTTCTTCCTTCGCGGAGAGCGTATGCGGCTTCTGGCGCAGCGCAGCGCGCAGGGCGGCATCAAAATCTGCAAAATCCGGATCCGCGATATACTGCTCCAGCGTGCCCTCCTGCAGGGAAAGAAGTTCCGGCGTAAGGAACGCTGCCTTGGCCATCGCCTCGCTCACCAGCGTGCCTGCGCGGCCCAGCATCGCCTGATACCGGCCCACGGTCGTATCCTCATGCTGTTTCATCATCGCATAGGTATAGATGCAGCCAAGGCTCTGATTCAGCGCATTTTCCATGTTCAGCGCGTGAATCACGGCTTCCTTGCCGCGGCTCAGCGTGTCGGCCAGCGCGGCAAGCGCATCCGCCTGCACCTTTGCTGCCTCAAAGGCACTTTCCCATGCCTCGTCGCTTTCGTAAATGCGGCTCACATCCCAGGTATACTTGGGATCGACCGTGCCGCGGGTGAGTTCCTGTTCCATACAAACTTTCCTTTCAGATGGGATACGATGGGGCTGCCGCCCCATACCCCGCCTGGGGATTTCATCCCCAGACCCCTTCTACACTTCGCGCTTGCTTTAAGCCGCTTTGTAGGCGCGGATATCATCCGCCCACAGATGATCTCTTTGTCTCTTCAAATAGCTTGCAAACCTCTCCTTTTAAGGAGAGGTGGCAGCCGAAGGCTGACGGAGAGGTGTCAATTCTTCAGGCTCTGCAGCGGCGCCGGAATGCGTCCGCCGCGGGCGATAAACTTCTCCGCGGAATACGGGCTCACGCGCATGATCGGCGCACGGCCAAACAGACCGCCGAATTCGACCTCGTCGCCCACATCCTTGCCCGGGGCAGGGATGATGCGCACGGCGGTCGTCTTGTGGTTCACCATGCCGATCGCCGCCTCGTCCGCGATGATCGCAGCAATGGTGCTCGCCGGGGTATTGCCCGGCACGGCGATCATGTCCAGACCCACGGAGCACACGCAGGTCATCGCTTCCAGCTTTTCAAGGCTGAGCGCGCCGCAGGCCGCCGCATTGATCATGCCGATATCCTCGGACACCGGAATGAACGCGCCGGACAGGCCGCCGACGTGGCTGGACGCCATGACGCCGCCCTTCTTGACCGCGTCGTTGAGCAGCGCCAGCGCCGCCGTCGTGCCGTGGCAGCCGCACACCTCCAGGCCCATTTCCTCCAGGATATGCGCCACAGAGTCGCCCATCGCCGGGGTCGGCGCAAGCGACAGATCGACGATGCCGAACGGCACGCCAAGACGGGAAGACGCCTCGCGGGCGATCAGCTGGCCCACGCGCGTGATCTTGAACGCCGTCTTCTTGATCGTCTCGGCCACCACGTCAAACGGCTGATCCTTCGCCTCGTTTTCCAGCGCATGCTTCACCACGCCCGGGCCGGAAATGCCCACGTTGATGCAGCAGTCGCCCTCGCCCGGGCCATGGAACGCGCCGGCCATGAAGGGATTGTCCTCCACGGCATTGGCAAAAACGACCAGCTTCATGCAGCCGGAGGCGTCGGTATCCTTCGTCGCCTCGGCAATATCCTTGATCGCCTCGCCGCACAGGCGCACGGCATCCATATCGATGCCCGCGCGGGTGGACGCCACATTCACAGACGAGCACACGCGCTCCGTCGTGGAGAGCGCCTCCGGAAGCGACGCGATCAGCGCGCGGTCGGACTTGGTCATGCCCTTCTGCACCAGCGCGGTATAGCCGCCGATGAAGTTGACGCCCGTCTCCTTCGCCGCCGCGTCCATCGCGCGCGCCACGATGATCGGATCGCCGCAGGCCGCCGCCACCAAGCTCGCCGGGGTGACGGAGATGCGCTTGTTGACGATCGGGATACCGAACTCGCGCTCGAGGTCCTCGCCGGTCTTCACCAGATGCTCGGCCTGCTTGGTAATCCGGTCATAGACATTGTTGTAGAGCATCTTCTTGTCCGGATGGCAGCATTCGTACAGAGAGATGCCCATCGTGATCGTGCGGATGTCGAGCTTCTCCTCGGTGATCATCCGTACGGTTTGCAGAATTTCAGAAGTATTGATCATAGAATCCTCCGAATATCAAATCCAGATGCAATGCAATCCCCCGGCCACGTCCGCCAAACCAACAATTCCATCATCACTTTGTCGGAAGCGGGGCCGGCAGCATGCCGGTGGTTAGATGCGGTGCATCGCGTCGAAGATCTCGCTGCGCTGAATGCGGATCTGCAGTCCGAGATCCTTGCCCAGCGCCTCCAGATTATCGGAAAGCTGCGCAAAAGCAGACAGGGAGATATCCACGATCATGATCATATTGAACATGCCGGAAAGCACCGTCTGAGAGATATCCAGAATATTCGCCTCATGCTGCGCCAGCACAGCGCTCACGCGGGCGATAATGCCCACCGTATCGTTGCCCACAACCGTGACAACAGCCGTATTCTTCTTTTCCATAATAATCCTCCAATTTCCTTGGGAATATATCAGATTTCGCCGATCACGCGCATGCAGGCGTTCGTCACCTGCTGCGCCGTGTCGCAGAGAATGTCCGCGCCCATAAGCTCCTCGCGCGAGCCCAAACCGAACGTCACGCCGATCGCATATGCATTCGCCGCGCGCGCATTGGAGATGTCCGTGCCGCGGTCGCCCACGACGATCACGCGGCGCACGCCAAGTTCCTGCTCCCACATGCCAATGCGCATGGCCTTCGTCACGCCGCTGGCAAAGCCTGCACTCAATCCGATATACGGCGCAAAGCCGTAATGCTCGATGCAGGTCCTGCAGTAGACGGGCGAGCCGTTGGTGAGGATCGCCAGATGCGCATGCGGTGCAAGGTCAGCAAGCATCTCGATCACGCCGGGATAGATCTTGCCGATCGACCTGACCAGCTCAGTCTCCACCTCGTCAATCAGCGCATTGTATTCCGCCTTGCGGTCCTCGATCCCCATGATCCGGCAGACCTCGTCCGAACTGGGACCGTTGAAGGAATCCGCCAGTTCGTCGCTGATCTCGCCAAAGCCAAGCCGACGGAAGACCTCCTTGAAGAGCAGATGGCCCAGCTCGCAGCTGTCGGTGAGCGTGCCGTCCAGATCAAACACGATCAGCACTGGCCGCTTCATGGCCAGCAATCCGGAACATACGTCGATGTTCTGACCGCAAAAGAGCGCTCCGTTCATCCCAAACCTCCAACCTTTCAGTTATCGCCGCGGGATTCCTTGATCACGCCGCTGCGATAGGCAGAAATGAGCAGCATCAGATCGTCGATGCGTCCGCGCAGCGCGTCGCCGTCATCCGTATCGGCGATGAGCAGGCGGTGCTCCATGACCTTGACCGTCTTGTGCACGCTGTGGATATCCTGCTCGGCGGTGATCGCGCTCGCCTTGGATTCAAACGGCTGATGTGCGACAAGGCTCAGCTCGTGCGAGGAGAAGATCAGCGTATAGCCCGCGATGCCTGTCACCGGCTGATACGCGCGGGAAAGTCCGCCGTCGATGACCAGCAAACGTCCGCCCGCCTTGATGGGGCTCTCGCCCTTGCCCAGCTTCACCGGCACATGGCCGTTGATGATGAAGCCAGTCTCAGCCATATCGAATTCCTTCAGGATGCGAAGCGCGGTCGCCTCGTCGTCCTGGAAGCTATAGTACGCGTTCTTGATCTCCACATGCGGCTTCTTGTCCGCAATGAAGTAGCGCTCGAATGTCGCCATCTTGCTCTTGCCAAACAGCGGCGAATACGGGCCGCAGCCCAGATACCACAGGAAATCCTGGCCATCCGTGCGCGACTTGCTGCCAAGGGTCGCAAAGTAGCCCTGGCGCGCCAACAGATCCGCCGCATCGATGCCCGCACGGCCGCAGAGGGTCTCATTGCCCGTGACCGGGATCGGCGCAAAGCTGCCGTCCTCATGCATCGGGATGCAGCCATGATAGAGCAGATTGCCGTTGCAGCGCAGGTACATGCCGCCCGTACTGTAGAGGAACTGAATATGGCGCTGCAGCTTTTCCGAGTGCGCAAACTCAAGCACAAGGCGGTCCATCACCTCGCGCTCAAGCGGCGTAAGGGCATACGGATCGGCCGGGTCGATCGTCGGGAAATGGCAGCTGCGAAGCGCATAGTCCTCGCCCTCGACGCTGACCGTGCCGTTTTCAAAGTTGATGCAGTGCAGCAGGCGGCGCGCTTCCATGCCATATTCCGGATGGCGCGCAAGCAGCTGGCCTTCGAGCTTAAACTGAAGAATGGCCGCCGCCTTATGCATGCGGGCCAGATCCATCACGTCTTCGTGCTCGTCCTCGCCGTTGTCCTTCGGGCGGAATTCCGTGCACGGATCCTCAGCATAGCAGGTCATCGCCAGTGTGGAGAGCGGGCGCAGCGAGATGCCGTAGCCGACCTCCAGCGTTTCCAGATTGCCATACTTGACGCTCGTCACGATCACCTGCGCGATGCAGGCCTCGCTCAGCGCCGCCGCGCCCATCCAGGCGATGTCGTGGTTGCCCCACTGCACGTCCACCTGATGATAGTTTTCCAGCGCGTCCATGATCAGATCGGCGCGCGGACCGCGGTCGAAGATATCGCCGATGATATGCAGGCGATCGATCGCCAGCGCCTGAATCACGCGGCTGAGTGCGATAATCATCGCGTCGGCCTGTCCGGTTTCCAGGATGGACTGCATGACCTCGCGGTAATAGCCTTCCTTATCCGGCGTATTATCGCTGAGCATCAGCTCCTCGATCAGCGAGCCCATCTCCCGCGGCATGGCCTCGCGCACGCGCTTGCGCGTGTACTTGACCGAGCACATGCGGCAGACCTCCACCAGCCGATAGATCGTCAGCCTATACCACTCATCCGACACCACGCCCTGCTTCTTGAGCAGCGCGAGCTTCTCATCCGGATAGTAGATCAGCGTGGAGAGCATATCGCGCTCATGCGTGGAGAGGATGTTGCCATACAGATCGTTGATCTTGCGCTTGATGACGCCGCTGGCGTTATGCAGAATATGCAGGAACGCCTGATGCTCGCCATGCAGATCCGAAAGGAAATGCTCCGTACCCTTGGGCAGGCGCAGCACGGCGCGCAGATGCGCCACCTCCGCAGAGGCCTCCTGGATCGTGCGGTACTGCTTGCGTAGCAGCTTGAGATAGCGGATATCCTGAGGAGTGAAACGTTCCATATTCTTCCCTTTCCCGGGCTGTTGTCCGGATACGCCGGGCTGCCGCCCGGACCTGCTCGGGGACGCTGTCCCCGAACCCCTGGCAGGGACATTGTCCCTGCACCCTACTTGCTTCGCATTTATATCAAGCTGGTTTATTTGTTATAGCGCGCGATGCACTCGATCTCGATGGAAAGGCCCATCGGCAGCTTCGACACTTCCACGCAGGTGCGCGCCGGGAAATTCGGCGCAAAGTACTCGGCGTACATCTTGTTCACCTCGGCAAAGTCGCCGATATCGGTCAGATACACGGTGGTCTTGAGCACGTCGTCAGTGGTCAGATTCAGCTCGCCCAGCACGGTGACGATGTTTTCAAACACCTGCTTCGCCTGCGCCAGGGTACCGCCCTCCACGGGCTTGCCCACTGCCGGGTCCACGCCGATCATGCCGGACATATACACGGTATCGCCATAGATGGTCGCGGTGGAGTACGGGCCGACAGCCGCCGGTCCCTTGCTGGTCTTGAAGCAAATCTTATCCATGATGAAATTCCTCGCTTTCTCTCGTTTCACTGATTGTGTTGATTATTCCCGCTCCGTCACGCCAACATAGATCATCGGCGCCACGGCTTCATATACATCCTGAGAAATGGTTTCCCGGCCGATTTCCTGTCCGTCGCTATTAAGCGTCACGCGCTCCACGTCGGCGCTGTAGCCCTGCAGCGCCTCGCTGACCGGCACGCGCTCGTCGGTATACGTCGCGTATTTTCCCTCGCGGTCGCGCACATACACCGGCTCCTCGATCATGCCCGTCTCATCCACAAGCGACTCGAGCGCATACCGCTCATCCAGCGCCTCACCGATGAGCATGATCTCCAGGAACGTATCCTCGCCGTCTTCATACACGCGCGAGGAGATGAACAGCTTCGCGTCCGTCTGATTGGCAAGCACCAGATCCAGCCCCTGACCGGACACGGCCGCCTCCTGCCCCATCGGACAGTAGTCAACCGGCCGCACGGCGGCGCTGCGTTCCTTCACGCCGATCCCCGCCAGCAGCGCCGTACGATACAGCGCCGTGGACACCTGGCACACGCCGCCGCCCACGCCGGAAACGTCAGTGCCATAGGCAGGCTCAAGCGCTGTCAGATAGCCGCGCTCCTGCGTGCGTGCGCCGACCGCCTCATTAAACGAGAGCGTCTCGCCCGGCTCCACACACAGTCCGTCAAGCATTCCTGCGGCCAGCGCAGCATTGCGCACGGAAGCCTCGTCCCCCTGAAGCGCAGCTGTCACATAGCCGCGCAGGGCGATCGAATTCTCCAGCACCGCGCGATAGACCTTGGGCTCGATGGCCTGCGGCTGCAGCGTCACGCTGGCCGGATTCATCTTCTGAATATCCTTTTCGATATCTGCCTTCACGCCGGAAGTATCCAGCGCATAGCCGGTTTCCTCATCGGTGAAGACAAACGGCTGCGCGCTGCCCGGCTTATAGGAAACCGTTGCGTCGACGCTTTCGCATTCCACATCCGCGCGGACGATTTCCAGAATCGTATCCAGCGGCGCAAGGTCATAGCTGAGCACAATCTGGGCGATCGCGGGCTCGCGGCTCATGCGCAGCATTTCCATATACCGCGCGAGCATGCCGCCCTCGCGGGCCGCCGCCCACAGCGGCGCAAGCGTCGCTTCCTTGTCAATTTCAAGGCCGATATCCTGCGCGGTAATCGTATACGTCTGATTCATGCACACGATTTCCGCCTGCCAGGGAGAGAGATGCTCTTGGGCGATCGCATCGATGAGCCGCTCTGCGTCCTCGTACGTCGCGCCCGCAAGCGGATAGCCCATGAGCATCGTGCCGGGCGCGAACGCATGGAGATACGGCTGCGTCTGCATATAGACGAAGATCGTACCCGCACCGATGAGCACCGCAATCGCAAAGATGACAAGCGATGCAATCGCCGCGCCGCTCAAGCTTTTTTTCTTTTTATGCTTCTTTTTCTTCCTGGGCGGATCGGCCTTGGGCGGCTTTTTCATTTCCGCCTTGGGCGGCGTATAGCCCGCCTGCGTCATCGTCGGCATCCGTTCACCTCGCCTGCTGTGTTATTCTAATGCGCTCAAGCAGCGCATGCATATCGCTTTCCATCGTCCGCCAGCGATCCAGCCCCTCGCCGATCTCGGTCCTGCGGACCGCCTCGCCGTGGAAATCGCTGCCGCCGGTCACGAGCATATTCTCCCGCTGCGCCAGGTGCAGCAGGAAGGAAGCATGGTTATTCTGCGCGCTGGGGTGATAAACCTCCACGCCAGCAAGCCCCTGACCCTTCCATTCGCCGATGAGCGATTCGAGCATCGTATCGCCCATCTTCAGTTCCATCGGATGCGCCAGCACAGCAATGCCGCCCGCCTGATCAATCAGGCGCACAGCCTCGCTCACCTTCACATCCTCCTTGGGCACATAAGCAGGCCTCCCGGGCTTGAGATACCGGTCAAACGCTTCGCTGACCGAGAGCACATAGCCCGCCTCCAGCATAGCGCGGGCAACATGCGGCCTTCCCATCACGCCGCGGGCCAGCTCCCGCACACGCGCCATATCAATGGGCTTGCCCAGCTCGCACAGCCTCTGCACCATCGCGGCCGTGCGCGCTTCGCGCTGCGCCACACGCTCCTCACAGAACGCGCGCAGCGCTTCGTTGTCCGGATCAAAGCCATAGCCGAGCACATGAATCTCCTTCTGCGCGCCGCAGCTCAGCTCCACGCCGTTGGTCAGCGTCATGCCCAGCTTCTCCGCCGTCTCGCGCGCCAGCGGGATGCCGGCCACGGAGTCGTGATCGGTCAGCGCCACATGCGTAAAGCCAAGGCCCACCGCGCGCTTCATCAGTTCGTCCGGCGCATACACGCCGTCAGACGCGGTGGAGTGCATATGCAGATCGGCTTTGATCAACGGAAAACCTCCTTCTCAGAGCTGCCGCCCTGAAACCCGCCTGAGGGATACTATCCCTCAGACTCCCTTTTTTCGCTTCGCGGCTGCTTTAAGCATTTTTCCCTGGAGCGGCAATAGCCGCTCCAAGTACAGCCTCTTAAAACCAGCGCGAAGCGAAGCAGGGGTCTGGGGACTGGTCCTCAGATGGGTTTGGGCGATAGCCCAACGTAACCCCAACGTCTCCCAACGTTAATCTTTGCGGATCATGCCGCTTTCGGCGATCCGGCGCACAGCCTCGGCGAGGATCTCCTCGGACTGCACCAGCGCCATGCGCACATGGCCCTCGCCGCCCGGACCGAACGCCGTGCCCGGCACGCAGATGACGCCGGTCTTCTCCATCAGCTCATACGCAAACGCGCGGGCGCTTTCGTATCCCTCAGGGATCTTCGCCCAGACGAACATCGTCGCCTTCGGCTTGACGATCTGCCAGCCCACTTCGGCAAGGCCGTCGATGAGCACGTCGCGGCGGCGCTGATACGTCTGGCGCATGACTTTCACATAGTCCTGCGGGCCGTTGAGCGCAGCCTCCGCGCCCAGCTGCACCGGAATGAAGCAGCCAAAGTCGATATTGGATTTCAGGCTCTTAAGGCGTTTGATCATCTCCTCATTGCCCAGCGCAAAGCCGATGCGCGCGCCGGCCATCGAGTACGTCTTGGACAGCGAGTTGAACTCGATGCCCACCTCCATCGCGCCCGGCGTCTGCAGGAAACTGCCGCAATGGTAATCGTCAAACGTCAGATCGCTGTAGGCATTGTCATGCAGCACGGCGATGTCGTGCTTTTTCGCAAAGGCGACCAGCTTCTCATAGAAGCCGTCATACGCCACAGACGCCACCGGATTATTCGGATAGGAAACGACCATCAGCTTCGCGCGATCGGCCAGCTCGGGATCGATCCGATCAAAGTCGATCACATAGCCATTCTCCGCCGGCTGGGCCATATAATGCACGTCGCAGCCGTTGAGCTTCGGTCCGTCGGCAAAGATCGGATAGCATGGATCGGGCACGAGCACCACATCGCCCGGATCGCACAGCGCCATGGACAGATGCGCCAGGCCGTCCTGCGAGCCCAGCAGCGACACGATCTGTCTCGCCGGGTCGAGCGTCACGTCAAAGCGGCGCTTATACCAATTTGCCACGGTCTCAAGCAGCTGCGGTCTGTCCTTGACGGCGTAGATATAGTTCTTCGGCTCCATGCATGCCTCGCTGATCGCGCGCATGACATGCTCCGGCGGGGTCAGGTCGGGCGTGCCGATCGACAGATCGATGGTATCCATGCCCTTGGCTCGCAGCGCAAGCTTCGCCTCGAGCAGCTCGGTAAAAATGCTGGCCTCGAAAGCGTCCAGCTTATGAGAGAAATTCACGGGAAATTGCTCCTTTGATCATTGGAATCGGCTTGCCGGCAGGACGCCGGAAAATGAAGCAGACGCCGCGTCAAAAATACTGACGCGGCGCTGCGATTATGTCGCCTGTCAGGCGTTTTCGCCGCTTTCACAGGCAGGCTCTGCGTCGGAAGCCACAGCCTCCTTCGCCTCCTCCTGCATGGGCAGCGCTTCGCCCTTCATGAACGCCTCAAATTCCTTGCGGTCGATCGTCTCGCGCTCGATGAGCAGCTGCGTCAGACCGTCCAGCTTATCGCGATTCTCGGTGAGAATCTGCTTGGCGCGCGCAAACGCGCCGCCCATCTTCTGCTGCACCTCATTGTCGATTCGCGCCGCCACGTTCTCGGAGAACATGCGGCTCTGCTGGCCGTAATCGCGCGCGAGGAAGACCTCGTCGTGATCGCCGCCCAGATAGATCGGGCCCAGCTCGTCGCTCATGCCGTACTGCATCACCATGCGGCGGCAGATATCGGTCGCACGCTGCAGATCGCTGCTGGCGCCTGTGGACATTTCGCCCAGCACGACGCTCTCGGCAGCATAGCCGCCCAGCGCCATCGCCACAAAATCCAGCAGCTGCGTGCGGGTGGTGAAGTCGCTCTCCTTCTCCGGCAGCAGCAGCGTATGGCCGCCGCTGGAGCCGCGCGGCATGATCGTCACCAGATGCACATCGTCGCAGCCCTCCAGCAGCTCGCCCACGATCGCATGGCCTGCCTCGTGCACGGCGACAAGGCGCTTATCCTCGTCGGAAACGACGTGGCTCTTCTTCTCCGGGCCCATCTGCACGCGCTCAATGGCGTCATTCAGGTGGCGCGCGGAGATCTTCTCCTTGCCCTCGCGGGCGCAGAGAATCGCCGCCTCGTTCATGATGTTTTCCAGATCCGCACCGGCGAAGTACGGCGTGCGCTTGGCGATGTTGGCAAGATCGATGTCGTCCTCCAGCGGCTTGTCCTTGGCGTGCACCTTGAGGATCGCCTCGCGACCGCGCACATCCGGATAGCCCACAGAGATCTGTCGGTCAAATCGGCCCGGACGCAGCAGCGCCGGATCAAGAATGTCCTTGCGGTTGGTCGCCGCCAGCACGATGACGCCCTCGTTGATCGCAAAGCCGTCCATCTCCACCAGCAGCTGGTTGAGCGTCTGCTCGCGCTCGTCGTGGCCGCCGCCCATGCCCGCGCCGCGGCGTCTGCCCACGGCGTCGATCTCGTCGATGAAGACAATGCACGGCGCGTGCTTTTTCGCCTGATCAAACGTATCGCGCACACGGCTGGCGCCCACGCCCACGAACATCTCCACAAAATCGGAGCCGGAGATGGACATGAACGGCACGCCCGCCTCGCCCGCGACCGCCTTGGCAAGCAATGTCTTGCCCGTGCCGGGCGGGCCCACGAGCAGCACGCCCTTGGGAATGCGCGCGCCAACCTTGGTGAATCGGCGGGGATTTTTCAGGAACTCGACGAGCTCCTGCATCTCTTCCTTTTCTTCGACCGCGCCGGCCACGTCCGCAAACGTGATTCTGTTTCCGTCAGGCTCAAAGATGCGGGCGGTGCTGTGACCGAAATTCATCATCTTTCCGCCGCCACCGCCGCCCTGCTGGCGCATGATGAACATCCAGAAAATCATCAGACCGAAGGTCATGATGAGATAGGGCATCATATCCAGAATCCACGGCGTCTGGGGCGCGGCCAGATAGATCAGCTCAAAGCCCAGATCCAGCTCAGAAATCTCGCTGACCGGCCTGCCTTCGCGCGCCGCCGCCAGCTGGCGGCAGGTATCCACAAACGTATCCGCGCTGGCCAGCGTCACAAAATCGTACGCCTCCGTGGAGAATCGCTCCTGTGGAATGCTGCTGCCCGCCATGCGCGCATAAACGGTATCTTCCTGAATGGCCACCTGCTCGATAGCGCCCTGGCTGATGAATTCCAGCATTTCGCTGTATTCAATACGGGCGCCGACCTGCTCGTTCATCGAGGAGGTGAACATCTGCGCGACGGCAAACACCACCATGATGATCAGCAGATAAAACGGAAAGCCCTTATATGACTTCTTCAATGGGAACCTCCAACCCTGCGGCCTGCGCCGCCTGTGATGCTTTGATTACTTCTCGTAGACCTCGGGCCTGAGCACGCCGATATCCGGCAGATTGCGGTACTTTTCGTCGTAATCCAGACCGTAACCCACGACAAACTCATCCGGAATGGTGAAACCGAAATAATCCACATGCAGCGGCACACGGCGGCGCTCCGGCTTGTCCAGCAGCGTGGCGATCTTCAGGCTCGCCGCGCCGCGGCTGAGCAGATTCTCACGCAGGAAGTTGAGCGTCATGCCGGAGTCCACAATGTCCTCGATGACCAGCACGTGCTTGCCGTTGATCGGCTTGTCCAGATCCTTGAGGATACGCACGACGCCGGAAGACTTGGTCGCGCTGCCATAGCTGGAAATCGCCATGAAGTCCATGCTCATGGGCAGATCGATCTCGCGCACCAGATCCACAAAGAACACCACGGCGCCCTTGAGGATGCAGATAACGGTCAGATCCTTGCCCTTAAAATCCTCGGTGATCTGCGCGGCCATTTCCTTCACGCGCGCAGCAATCTGTTCGCGGGTCAGAAGCAGCTCATCCTTCAGATCCGCATACATCTCTCTGTTTTCGGTCATGACGATATCCTCCGATAATTTCTTTCATTCAATCCACATCCGCGCAGGGCCATTCCCCGCAAAAGCGGACCATCATTTGCATGTCTTCATCCGATCCGCGGCAGCATTCGCCGCTGCGCAGCCCCACGGCAAAGAGCACATTCCCCGCACAGTCACGCACGATGGGCATGCTGCGCCGCATCGCGCGTTCCACGCCCGCGTCGATCATCAGCTTTTTGATTTTGGCGGGCGTCTTCCTGCCAAAGGGAATCATGGCGTCGCCATCGCGGCGCGATGACACATACGCCCCCTGCAAAAGCCGAAGCGGAATTCTC
This sequence comes from Clostridiales bacterium, assembly GCA_015056305.1. Classification (GTDB taxonomy): domain Bacteria; phylum Bacillota; class Clostridia; order Christensenellales; family Aristaeellaceae; genus Ventricola. The sequence goes on from SVGO01000043.1 coordinate 12,597, forward strand.
TGCGCATATTTTCCGTCGCCCGTCTCGCCTGCGACCGCCGGATAAATCTCAAATCGCCCGTACGGTGTTTCTGTTGTGCCGGGCACATGAAGCGCCGTTTCTCTTTCCGGCGCATCTGCACGCACCAGACACAGGTATCTCTCCCCCAGCGCCGCATGCGCGCCGCCGCTGAGATTGACTGTATCTTCCGTGCCCTCAAGCGCAGCCATAATCGCCTCGATCACGCCCGCGCTCTGGGATTCCAAGCCTGCCTTAGCAATCAGCCTCACCAGCAGCCGCGAAAGCTGCGCCGGATGCAGCCCCTGTACGTCATCCCTGCGCACGGCCAGTCCGTCAACCAGGGGATATATGCGGATATTCATCGCATCGAGCTGCGCGGCAAAATAATCTTCATCACGCTGCGCAGCGCGCGCAAGCCGCCTCAGCGCGGCGCCCGCGCCGGGCACAGCAGCCTCCATCCCGGGCAGAATCTCATGACGGACTTTGTTGCGCAGATACTTCGTATCCGCGTTGCTCTCGTCCTCACGCCAGCTCTGGCCAATGGAAATCAGGTATTCCCTAAGCGCCTGCGGCGCTTCATCCAGCAGCGGACGAATCAGCCGTCCACTGCGAACGCGCATGGCGCAAAGCCCGCGCAGATCGCTGCCGCGCATGGCATGCAGGAGCACCGTCTCCGCCTGATCCCCGGCATGATGCGCCAGCGCGATCACATCCGCGCCGACGGCCTCCGCCGTTTTGTGTAAAAAGCCATAGCGCAAAACGCGCGCTGCGTCCTCCAACCCACAGCCATGCGCACAAGCATATCCCGGCGCATCGACATGGGTCTGAAAAAGCGGAACGCGTTTTTCTTCGCAAAGCGCATGAACAAATTCAGAATCAGCCAGCGAATCCTCTCCCCGGATACCATGCTCCACATGCGCGCAGGAAATCCTGAGCGGATAGCGATCGGCAATCTCCAGAAAAAGGCACAGCAGCGCCGTCGAATCCGCGCCGCCGCTGAGCGCCACAAGCACATGGCTGCCCGGAAAAAGCATACAATCGCGCGAAAGACGCGCGCTGAATTCATCCGCTGTCATGATTCGTCTACTCCTGTCCATACAGATTCTATTTTACCCTGTCAAGGCTAAAATGGCAAGGCAATTGGACAAAAAAGTCAGCCGGATAGCGTCCGGACACGGATAAAGCGCCGAAGGACTTCTCCTCCGGCGCTTCTGCCTTGTGGTTTTCCTGTTTCTTTAAGACTTCATTGTTTTGCCCACGCGCATGCACAGCACCGTCATATCGTCCGCAGCCTCGCCTTCTGTCAGGCACTGCGCGATCAGATGTTCGCCAACGGCCTGCGGATGCAGCCAATGGAGCTTCGCGATCGCCTCGCGCAGCGCCGCCTCTCCGCCCGGATACGCCTCCGCCACGCCGTCGGACAGGAGCACCACGACGTCGCCGGCCTGCAGCGTCATGCGCAGCGAGCCCGGCTCAACGTCCGGCAAAGCGCCCACCGGCAGCGTATCCGCGCACAGCGCGCGCACCTCGCCCGCGCGCACAACATACGACGCACATGCGCCCAGCTTCTCAAACGCCGCCTCACCGCTGTGCAGATCAACCACGCACAGATCCATCGTCGCATACATCTCCCGTCCTGTGCACATGAGCATCAGCGCGTTCACCACATCCAGCGCCTGTGTGCGCGTATAGCCTGCTCGCAGGCTTTCCACCGTCATCTCCAGCGCGGCATGGCTTTCCTGCCTGGCCTGCGCGCCGCTGCCCATGCCGTCGGAGAGCGCCAGTACATGCCGCCCGCCGGGCAGCGCGCGCGATACGTAGCTGTCACCCGTAACCGCCTCGCCCGAGCGGCTGCGCAGCGCCACGCCGATCTCCAGAGAAAGCGCAGGAACCTGCTCAAAGATCGCCTGCGTGCTCAGCATGCCCTCCCTCAGGCATGCGCGCATCGGCACGGCGCAGGCAGAAGAGACCAGCTTCTCCAGCGTCACCGGCGCGACCGCTTCCGGCTTAAGGAGCATGACCTCCATCCTGCCGCCCATGCGCAGCGCATAGGCGATGCGAACCTGCTCCAAGCCTGCCTGCAAAAGCGCATAGCGCACGCGCCGGTAGGCCTCGTCGTCCGGGCGAATCTGGCTGAGCGTACGCTCGCAGACCTGATGCGCCGCCGCACTGGTCTTGGCCAGCAGATCCACACACTGACGCACGATCGGATTATCCTCCAGCGGCGCAGAAAGCCCCTGCATCATCTGCGCCGTATCTTCATACAGCCGCGCCCAGGAATGGATCATCGACGCACAGCGCACCGCAACCGCCTCGCTCTGCGTCATCTCCTCGGGCGTCGTCCGCTCGATCAGCCCTGTCACCGCCGAGCGGCGTACGCCGGAGAGCAGCAGAAACGGCGCAAACCCCGGCAGACAGATGATCAGCATCCGAATGGCCCGGAGATCCCCGCGCAGCAGCGCGCAGGCAGCCGCCATGCCGCTGAGCATCACCAGCGCGCACAGGCTTCTGTGTCTCGTACGAATCTCGCCCGCCAGAAAACCGCCGCAAATCAGCATCGCGCACGTGTGTACGCTGCCCTGTCCCAGCGAGACCATACCGCCGAGCACGCCCGCGCACAAAAACGCCTGCGGCGCACCGCCGACATACGCATGCTCCAGCGTCAGATACAGCGCCAGGCTGCCTGCGAGGATCTCGCCCTGCGGCAGGCGCAGCAGCCCTGCTGCCAAGGATGCACAGACCGCCATCACGCACAGCGGCCGCGTCTCACCGTCGAGTTCGTCCCGGTGGCAGACCATCATCGCCGCACCGTCGTAGAGCACGCACAGCCCCGCGCCCGTCAGCGCGGTCAGCACCAGCGTCATGACCGCAAAAACAGAATTCACGCCTGTGATCGCGCCTGCCGTCAGCTCAGACAGGAACACAGCGGCGGCCATCTTCATCCGGTGCTCGCGCCGCGCCCACAGCCAGCGAAACAACCACAGCAGCACGCAGCACACCATCTGCCAACAGGCCATCACATTGCCCACTGCAAAGCTGAAGCCAAATCCGCACAGCACGCCCGCAAACGCCGCCGGCACGCAAAAGCCCAGCCGCAGCAGCACGGCAAACATCGCCGTCTGGCAGGCATAGCCGCCGCCCGGCAGCTCAGGCAGCGTGAGCAGCGCCATCATCAGCGCGCACAGTACCTTCTGAGCAAGCGTTCCCCGCACGCGCAGCGCGGCGGCAATCCCCTCCGTCCAGCTGTGCCCCGCTTCTGTCCTCTCCTCTTCCCATGCCGGATTGCATTCCGCCATGCTCTGTGCCATATGCTTTCGCCCCTTATCCTCATGATATACCGTCATTGTATAGGGTTGCATGCAGCACAGCTGTCGGTTTTCTATGCAAAAAAAGAAAAGCGCTCGACGCGCTTTTCTCTTTTCCGATTCCGTTTTCGCAATCAATCCCAGCCGTCATCATCGTCGTCAAAGGGATTTGCCGTATCCACCGTTTCCTCGCCCAGCAAGGCGCTGGCCTGAGCCTGCGGCAGCTCGCCCACGCCCGTCAGCTTGCGGGCGATGGTTTCGCTGTGGCGCTGCGCCGTCTCGATGGTCTCGCTCGCCTGGCGCAGCCGCTTCTGCGTGCGGCTGAGCAGATTTGCAAAGCCGCCGAAGTCCGTGCGCACAGCACTGAGCAGCGCCATGATTTCCTCCGTCCTCTGCTCGATAGCCAGCGAACGGAAGCCCATCTGCAGGCTCTGCAGCAGCGCCGCCAGCGTCGTCGGTCCCGCAATCACCATGCGGCTCTCGCTCTGAATCCGCTCCGCCAGACCTGCAATGCGCAGCACCTCGGCATACAGCCCTTCATTCTGCATAAACAGCACCGCGTAATCCGTCGTATATGGCGGCGCAATCAGCTTTTCACTCATGCGGCGCGCATGCATGCGAACCGCAGATTCCAGCAAGCCGCGCGCGCTGTCCACATCCTCGCGCGAGCCGCTCTCCAGCGCGCTGCGCAGTTCGGTGTATTCGCGCATCGGCAGGCTCGCGTCGATGGGCAGATACACTGTATGCCCATATCCCTGACCAGGCATCACAACAACATAATCCGCCACCGGCTCGCCGCCCGGGCAAACTGCGGCATGCTGGGCATACTGATCCGGCGCGAGCATCTGCGAAAGCAGCGCGCCCAGCTGCATTTCGCCCCAAACGCCCAGCGGCTGCGCGCCGCCCAGCGTCCGGCTGAGTTCATCCACGCTGCCGGCCAGCGACTGCATCGCGCTCAGGCTGGTTGTCACCTGCTCCAGCCTGCGGGTCACCTGCTCAAAGGATGCTTCCAGTCGCTGATCGACCGTTGCGCTCAGCTTTTCGTCGACAGTCAGGCGCATCTGCTCCAGCTCGCGGCGGTTGTCCTCGCTGATACGATTTAATCCGCCTTCCAGCGTTTCGCGCATGCGCTCCATGCGCTCCTCGTTGCCAGCGAGCTTGTCGTCCAGCGTCCTGGTCACGCCGCTCAGCCGCTCTTCATAGCTGCTCAGCCGACGATCCATCGTCTGGCGGATACGCTCCATGCGCTCCTCTTCCTGACGGCCGGCAGCGCGCATCTGTCCGCCGAGAGAATCCATCTGCCCCTGCTGCGTACGCGTCATTTCGCCCATCATGCGCACGACGCGGTCGTTCACCGCCTGCATCGCCTCGCTGTATTCTCGCTGCGTCTTCTCGCTCGTCTCGCGGGTTCTGGCATCGGCCAGCGCCAGCTGCTGCGCGATCTCCTTTGTCATCTCGCGCACGCTCTGCTCCGCCTGCTTCGTGCGGCGATGCAGCAGTACAAGCGCGATCAGCATCAAAAGCACCAGCAGAAGGCACAGCAGCAGCATCGTCTGCTGGGTATTCATTCCCGAGAAAAGCGCACTGACCTTATGCAGCAATTCCATAAATTCACGCTCCGTATCCTCCCGCACAGTGGCATGCGGGATGCAAATGTGTTATAATGAGACTGCCCGTTCGGGCAAAGGAGGTATTCCAATGGCCCAAAGACGCAGACAAGAACAGCAAATGAAACGACATCAGCGCATCATCACCGCCCTGTGCATTGCAGGCGGCATCGGCGCAGTGCTGCTCAGTGTTCTGATCTGTATCCTGATATTCAATCCCTTTGCGGCGCACGTCCCAGTCTCTGCGCCCGTCGCCACGGCGCTGCCCTACAGCGCAGCAGAGCCGTTTTCTCTCAGCGATCTGACCACGGCGCAGGTCAGTCAGATCCGCAAAAACGGCCGCATCACCGTCAGCGACGGCCCGCGCGGCGTCAGCATCGGCGACACGCTCGAAAAGCTGATGGAGCGCCTGCCGTCCACCATCGTGGAGACTCACGAGAACAGCGCGCTGACCGGCATGCAGTCCGAGGAGCAGATTATCCTCTACTGCGCGGACTACTTTGAAAACCAGAACGGCATGATGACCGTCTTGCCCCCGCGCGGCCTGATTGACGTGGACAACGGCGAGATCATCGTCACGCTGCTGGCGCCCACCAGCACATATCCCGCCGGCACAAAGGACAATTACGGCGCATACGAGCATATTTACTGCGTATACACCATCGATCCGGAAACCATGACGATCGCCTCGATCGTTCTGGGTATCGATCAGTAAGCGCATAATGCTCCAATCTTCTTCATTATATATAAGCGCATAACGCTTGTCAATTGTTAAGGAGTTAATATTTTTGTAATATCTCTTTTTTCTGCCGACATCGAAAAAGCCCTTGACAAATCCTTTCGGCGTGCTATAATGTACTTTGTTTGACAGCGCGTATCTGTCAGCCGGGGTGTAGCGCAGTTTGGTAGCGTGCTTGAATGGGGTTCAAGAGGCCGCGAGTTCGAATCTCGCCACTCCGACCAGGTTAAAGTGCTTGATTTCACTACGAAATCAAGCACTTTTTCTTTTATTTCCTATTCCGAAAGTTTAGGAATACTGTACGGCAGGGTAAAGTTTTTCAAAATAGCGGGTAAAGTCGCCTCGTTTTGCACACGAAAATGAGGTGTAAAAATGTCAACCATCACTGAAAAAAAGAAGGATGGAAAGGTCGTGGCGTTCAAGTTTACGACCTACGTTGGCAAGGACGATCAGGGTAAACAAAAGTACAAAACGACGACGTGGAAACCGCCAAATGGCCTGAGTTACGCCAAAGCCCGCAAGCTGGCAGAGGCTGAAGCCTATCGATGGGAACAAGAGATCAAAGGAAATCAGCCAGAGCATGGTGAGTTCGCGACGCCGATGCCTGTCCCCTGTGAAGCTCCTGAAGAGCCTGAGATCGTGCCTGAAGAGGAAACCTTCCGCTACTTTGCCGAACAGGTCTGGCTGCCTCTGAAGGTCATTGCGGGCGGTCTGAGGCCATCTACCATCGCCATGTACGGATTCATGATGCGTGTGGCTCTGCCCCAGCTTGGAGACAAAAGACTCAGGGACATAACGTCCATCGACATCATGAGATACCTGCAATATCTGCGTGACGAGTATCACGCTCCTGACGGAAGGACGCTTTCAGAGAAGAGCATCAAGCACCATTACGACATTCTGCGGATCATCTTCAATTACGCGGAGAAGCAGGAGTTCATCGAGAAGAATCCGATCAAGAAGGTGGACGCGCCGCGAACGGTCAAACGCCCAGTGGATGCACTCACGCAGGATCAAGCGCGAATCTTCTTCAGCGCGATCCGCGAATGCAAGCCCGAATACCGCTGCATGATGCTGCTCATGGCGACGACGGGAATCCGGCGCGGAGAATGCCTCGGCTTGCAGTGGCAAGACTTCAACTTCGACGAAAACACGCTTCACATCTCCCGCAACGTGACGTACACCAAGCAGAGCGGCATTCTTGTCGCAGAACCGAAGACGCCATGCAGCATTCGCACCATTCCGATCATGGAAGGCGTCAAGCACGAACTGCTTTTGCTCAGACGCTCCGCGATCCAGCGTCATCCCAACCAGATCATCAAAAATATGTATCTCTTTGAAGGGCTTGAAAGTCCCTATCAGCCCCGCGATCCGAACACAGCGACGCGCAAAATCACGCACTTCATGCGAAGAATCGGCTTGCAGGGCATTTCGCCACACGATCTGCGGCACACATGCGCAACGCTGCTCCTTGAGAACGGCGCGGATATCAAGAGCGTGCAGGAAATACTGGGGCATGCGGATGCATCCACGACGCTGAACTTCTATGTGAAGGCGGATCTGCGGCAGATGAAGGTTGCGACGCAGAGGTATGCGGAGGCGTTTGACTTATAAGTACCATCATTCTTTGCTGGTTGTAATTCAAGAATTCATTACATAAAAAAGACGTTCGTGTTCGAACGTCTTTTCGCTTGCAAACCAGCCTTATTTAGGGATTCAAACGAAATCTATTTCTCCCATTCAAGTAAGGCTATCATCAACCTCGTCAATTTCAAGACCCACGCCAGTCACAACAATATGCTGATTGGTATCACGTCTGAAAAAACGCCAGCATTCTTCCTCTCCTGATACATCTGATGTAGAAGAAAGAATCAAACCGTTGCTTAAACTAAGTTTCAGATCGCCAAATTGGTTGACCTTGATTGCAGAAACTCGGATATCCTTACAGTCAGAAAACAATTGCTTTATTCTGTCATCAAGACGATTATTTCCAATTGCTTCGCAGTCAAAATCCTCCGGAATCTCTTCGATACTTTCAAGAGCCCATTGCTCTTGTACTGCATGTGCAGGTTGATAGAGGTCGCTCTTAGCAAGAAGAATCTCGTTTCCGCAGACAATGCGATAACAACAGGAAATCTCCAATGCAAGCATACTGCGTTCAACCTCCGCAGTCACGAGCTTTCCTTGTTCATCACGAATAGCACCTTGGCATTTAATGAGATTTCCCATACCAAGACACAACGAATCAGCAGATCTTGTTACTGAGTTTAGAGGAACATCAATTAATATTCCAATCTCCTGATGTAACATATCAATTTGCTTTTTATCCATTACTTAACTCCTTTACCGTCGAAACCATTCTTTTGCATACTCATATATTTCCTGATATCCCATATTTAATCCATGGATTAAGTCGTGCAATTCTCTCTGTTCTTTCGGAGAAAGCTTCAATCTGCGTGCAATATCATTTGTTTGACTGTTTTGTGCTTGGTTATTTCTTGGCGTGCCACGGTGCTGCTTACCACTTCCTCCGCCCCTGGTACCACGAAAGCCACCGCCAGAACCTCCGCCCATCAGATCGCCGCCTTTCGAACGGTTTTCTGATAGTTTTCAATAAGAAAAACTGGAATGCCGTTTGCATGAACTTCGTCAAAGACCGTCTTTGGCGCAGAACTGTAAGCAACAATGGCGGAAGGCTGAAGTACTGCCAACATTTCAAGCAAGCCTTTTTTGAAATACAGCCTGTCAAGAGGCTTACGAATGCAACCGCAAGTACTTACCGCCACTACGCTATTACGCGGAATACCCTCAAACGCGAAAGAATATGTTCTCTCGTCACTCCAACGAATGTTAGGAATGATGGGAATATTGTTTTTCTGCATCCAGAATGCTATTGCGCGATTGCGGTAGGTATTCCAGATTTGCATCGCCAACGGCATTTCTCTATAGAGACTATAATCAGGCGTAATAACACCTTGAAAAGACTGCAATGCCGACAAATACCTTTCAGGTGTTCGCCAAAGGCATTCAAAGTTCCTGTCATGCGTATAAAAATGAATCCATTGATTTTTATTTCTGCTTCTTAATCCCTTTTCAAAAGGAATCGCTTGCTGCGTGGTATAGATGCTTTTCTGTAGAATAGGAAACTCATACTGTGTACTAAATTTAGCACCGTCTACCATACGGTACCACTTTTTCAAGGTACCACTTCGGGGCATTTTGACGTCATTTTCAGACCACAAGAAAACCGTCAGTACCACTTTAGTACAACTCAGATGTCATCAGACGCAAAAAAGAGAACTCACTCTGTTGAGTGAGTTCCCTCAGAATTCTATGTATTGCTTGATTTCTTACTTGCCGAAGTAACGCTTGAGCAGACCCTCGAACGCACGGCCGTGGCGCGCCTCGTCGCGGGCCATCTCGTGCACGGTGTCGTGGATCGCGTCAAGGTTCAGCTCCTTGGCCTTCTTCGCCAGCTCGAACTTGCCGCTCGTCGCGCCGTTCT
>SVGO01000146.1 GCA_015056305.1 Clostridiales bacterium
CTCATGACCAGACCGAGGCCATGACCATGGCTTCCCGCATCGTCGTCATGAAGGACGGCTTCATCCAGCAGGTCGACACCCCGCAGAACCTGTACGACTATCCGACCAACCTGTTCGTCGGTTCCTTCATCGGCAGCCCGCAGATGAACTTCTTCAACGCCAAGCTCGTGAAGAAGGGCGACGAGGTTTGGGCTGAGTTCGGCACCAACGCCATCAAGGTTCCGGATGCGAAGATCCGCAAGCTGGTTGACGAGAGCTACATCGGCAAGGAAGTTGTCATGGGTATCCGCCCGGAGAACATCCACGACGAAGAGCGCTTCCTGTCCGTCGCCGACGGCAACCTCGTCGAGGCGAAGGTTGAAGTTACCGAGCTCATGGGCTCTGAGACCTACCTCTACCTGCAGACCACCGGCAAGGAGGGCAACGTTGTTGCTCGCGTCGATCCGCGTAGCACCGCCCGCAACGGAGACACCATCAAGGTCGCCTTCGAGACCAGCCGTCTGCACTTCTTCGACAAGGACACCGAGAAGAGCATCCTCAACCGCTAATCTCAGATATCGCAGACCGCACCGCAAGGTGCGGTCTGTTTTTTGTATATGGATATCAGGATCTCTTTTGCGTCAGAATGCTGGAAATGCACAACTTGGGAGTGAAACTGAGCAGAGTGTAAATAGAAATACTTCGGAATCGATTCCGAAGCTTCGATAATTTGTATACTTTCCACAAATCAACGGTATATTTTACCAAATTTGCGGAGATAATTTTTGAAAGATATAGATTTTTGATTGATTATGCGCTATAATGATTTCGTTACTGTGAGTTTTGTACGCGTTCTCGAAAGGAGAAATAACGATGATACCTGAGAAGCGTTTTTTGAATCAGATTCAGCAGGTGCTTGCGCGCCTGATGCAGCCGCTGTGGCTGCTGGATACCGAGGGCACCGTCCTCCTGCCGGAGGAGAACCGCAGCAAGGTCTCCCTGCCGGAGTTCATGGAGCCGGGTATGCCGGTTGCCTTTGAGGGAAAGACTTTTCTGATGATCGGCATCACGCCGGAGCTGATCCTGTGCGCTGATGCGCAGGGCGCTGCCACGCATGACTGCATCGTGCTCGCCGGCGCGATGATCCAGTCCATGGGCCGTGGTGAGGCCCCGATTCAGAGCCGCTATGACGTTTATCGCCGCGTCCTGCGCGAGGAGCTTTCCGGTTCCGAGCTGGAGGCGCTTGCGCATGAGCATCAGATCGAAATGAACCGCGAGCGCTGCGTGATCACTTTCCAGATCCTGCAGACCGAAACGGAAACCGCATTCAATATGCTCGAGGAGCTCGTTCCGCGCGCCAGCGGCGATCTGCTTGTGGAGATGGACCGTCATACGGTCGTCTTCCTCAAGAGCATGGACAATATCGAAACCTTTGACGAGCTCTATCAGCTGGCCGAGGCCATCGAGCAGACCCTGCTCGACGAAGTTGGCAAGAGCTGCGTCGTGGGTATCGGCGAGCCGAAGAAGACCTTCCCGGAGATCGGCGAGAGCTATCGCGAGTCCCGCCGCGCCGTCGAGGTCGGCCGCATCTTCCTCAACGATCAGCACATCTATATCTATCGCAGCCTTGTGCTCGAGCGCTTCCTGATGGATATTCCGCGCGAGATGGGCACCCGCTATCATGGCATCCTCTTCAACCGTAAGACCGCGCGTCTGTTCAATGACGAGATGCTCCATACCATCGAGATGTTCTTTGCGAAGGACCTGAACCTCTCCGATACCGCGCGTCAGCTGTATATCCATCGCAATACGCTCGTGTATCGTCTGGATAAGGTACAGCGTCAGACCGGCCTGGATCTTCGCAAGTTCGACGATGCGGTGACGTTCAAGATGATGATGCTCCTTGGCAAGAGCGGCAAGGATAAGCCGCGTCCCGTGTATTGATTTGCAAAAGACAGCCGGCGTGGATAAGCGCCGGCCGTTTTTCATCATATAGGGGATTGGGTAAAAATCGTGCTGCGAGCACAGATTGACCTTCTATCGCTGAGATGTTCGTAAGCGGATGCGGGCATGGCCCGCCTTCGCAGAAAGGAATGGCGCACATTGAAACGTAATCATATTATTGCATCTGTTTTGGTCCTTGCGCTGCTGACGGCGCTGTGTGCGTCGGCGGGCGCATCATCGATGCTGCCCATGTTCAAGCAGCAGGGAAATATCACGATTTCCCGCGAGGAGTATAACCGTCTCAGGCAGTATGAGAAGCTGGATGCGCTCCTGCAGCTGATCCAGATGTATTATTACGAGGACGTCGATACGGACGAGATGCTCGAGAGCGCGGCCTTTGGCCTCGTTGCGGGCATCGGCGACGTCTACAGCACGTATTACTCCAAAGAGGACATGGAGGCATTTAACGAGGAGACCGAGGGCGAGTATGCAGGCATTGGCTGCCAGCTTCTGGCCGATCCGACTGATCAGCTCATCACGGTGACCCGCGTGTTCAAGGGCAGCCCGGCGGAAGAGGCCGGCATGCGCACGGGCGATAAGATCGTCTATGTCAATGACGTCTATTATTCCGCCTATGAGATGGATGCCGCGGTCGACGTCATGCGCGGCACGCCCGGCGAGTCGGTAAAGGTGACCGTCATGCGCGGCCTGGAGACAATTGATTTTGATATCACGCGCAAGGTGGTTAATATCAACTACGTGGAGCATCAGATTCTCGATGGCAATATCGGCTATGTGATGGTGTTTGACTTCCTGGGCGACGCAGTCGAAGGCTTTGCCAGAGCGCTCAAATCCTTCGAGGAGGCGGGCGTCTGCGGCATGATCATCGATCTGCGCAATAACGGCGGCGGCCTGCTCGATGCCAGCGTGGCGATGGCGGATATGATTCTGCCGGCGGGCACGGTGGTTTCCATGCGCGACAAGTATGACAATGAAGAGGTCTTCGAGATCGACAACGAGTATTACGATGTGCCCATGGTCGTACTGGTCAATGGCTATAGCGCCAGCGCGTCCGAGATTCTCTCTGGCGCGATCCGCGATTATGGCGAGGGCACGCTCGTGGGCACGACGACGTTCGGCAAGGGCGTCGTGCAGAGCGTTGTGGATTTTCCGGATGGCAGCGGCCTGAAGGTGACCACGGCGCGCTATTATACGCCCAGCGGCGAGTGCATCCATGAGGTGGGCATTGAGCCGCATGTGACCGTCGAGCTCGACGAGGAGGTTGTCACGCTCTACGGCATCAATAATCTGCCGCACGATCAGGATGCGCAGCTCCAAAAGGCGATTGAGCTGATTGAAAGCGGCGAAGTAAGGTAAATGAAATTCAGCAGGGCCTTCCCGGTATGGGGAGGCCCTTGTCATTGTATTGTGCTGTATGGTATAATCAATCTGTATGATTATGTCCCTGAGAAGGAGGAACTGCCTGTGTGCCGTGTGAGCGTGATTGTGCCTGTGTATCAGGTCGAGGCGTATCTTGCCCGCTGTCTGGACAGCATTCTCGCGCAGACGTTCACAGATTACGAGCTGATCCTCGTCAATGACGGCACGAAGGACGGCTGCCCGGCGATCATGCAGGCCTATGCCGATCGCGACAGCCGCATTC
>SVGO01000044.1 GCA_015056305.1 Clostridiales bacterium
CCAAGAAAGCGGCCAGTGGCCGCTCCCACTTCCGAATAGCTTTACAATCTAAAGTAACTCTGCATCCGCAGCACGATTCTTCGTGCAGTTTCCTATCATAGAGGAAGAGCGAAGGCTCAGAGAACCTTCGCCCTTTCCTATTTGATTCAGACGACCGATTAGATGCCAGCTTCCTCGTAGATCTTGGCGCGCAGCTCGGTCCAGCCCAGCTTCTCGTAAGCCGGAGCAACAGCCTCGTTGAACAGGGCCTTGTCCACCTCGAGGATGGTCATGCCGTTGTCAACCAGGGTCTTCTCCATGTCGGCCTGAGCGGCGACGATGGACATCGCGTTGTCATACGCGTTGTTGTAGCAGGCGTCCAGCACGATCTGCTGATACTCGGCCGGCAGCTTCTTGAACCAGGCTTCGCCCGCGATCAGGCAGTTGAACAGGTTGATGTGCTCGGTCTTGGTCACGTACTTGCAGACCTCGTAGATGTGGGAGGACACGGCGGAGGTGTACTGCACTTCGCACGCGTCGATCGCCTTGGTCTGGATGGAGTTGTAAACCTCGGACCAGGCAACGTTGTACGGGGTGGCGCCCATCGCGGTGATGGACTCGTTGTACGGAGCGGCGCCCGGAGTACGGGTAACCAGGCCCTTCAGATCGGCCGGGGTGTACGCTTCCTTGTTCTGCATGAAGGAGCGCGCGCCGTCGTAGTAGTTGAAGCACAGGACGCGGATGCCGTGGTTGTTGGCCAGCTCCTCGACCCAGCCCTGGAAGGTATCGGTCGCGATGACCTTCAGGCCAGCCTCGTAGCTGTCAACAAAGTAGGCCATGTTGAAGATGCCGATGTCGTTGACATAGCTGGACATACGGCCAGCGTCAGTCAGAACCGCGACGCCGATGCCGGCGATCGCCTGGTCGATCATATCTTCCTCGCCGCCCAGCTGGGAAGACGGATAGATGGAAACCTTCACTTCGCCATTGGTCTTCTCCATGATCTCATCGGCGGCAGCCTGCAGGCCCGCGTAGATCATGGAAGAGTCGGTCTGGGTGGTGGAGATCTTCAGCTCGTAGGTCTTGGCAGACGCCACGGAGCACAGCGCAAAGCACAGAACGAGCGCCAGCGCCACGACAAGGATCTTTTTCATTGGGGGTTCCTCCCTACATGTTTTTTATATCACCCGGTCTTTGCCGGGGGACATACATGGGTACTTCTTGGAGCCTCTTATGCCCTGGGCGGGAAGCTCTGCAGGATCGTCAGCCTTTCATAGGCTTCGATCCGGATCGGCGGGCAATCCGCACGGGAGACGAGCACATCGCCCTGAGAAACAGGCATCTCGCCGCCGTCCGTCTTCGCCATGCCGCTGCCTGAGAGCACCATCAGAATGCTCATCATGCCCTCCGGCGCAAGCGTCATGCTGTCGTTCACCTCGACGCGGCGCATGGAAAACAGCTTCGTCTGCCGCTCATCGATCAGCGAATCGATCCTGCCGCCCGCCTCTTCGCAGACGGGAACCGGCTCGCTGCGCCAGCGCTCAACCGTCTCCTCCAGCGGAGCACCGTCATAATGGAAGCAGTCGAGCATCTTCTCATAGCCCACGCCCTGATGGCACTGATTCTCGTGAATCCGAAGACCTGCCGGTGTCACCAGCTCGGTGCGCATGGTATAGTCTGTCGGCTCCTGAATCTCCGCCAGGAAGCAGCCCTCGCCAATGGCGTGCGGCACGCCGGCAGAGATAAAGTAGCATTCCCCCGCTTTGACGGGGATCTTATGCAGGCAGTCCAGCATCGCGGGAATATCCTGCCGATCGAAGATATCCTTCCAGATCTCGCGCGTCACGCCGGGCTTGAAGCCCAAATAGATGCACGGCTGGATATCCTCGCGATTTGCGCCCAGGATATACCAGGACTCGGTCTTGCCGTAGTCGCTGTGCAAAATCTCTTTGGCGTATCGCTTGTCGGGATGCACCTGAATCGTCAGGCGCTCACCTGCATCGATGAGCTTGACCAAGAAACCGGCCTTCGCGCCATATGCAGCAACATGCGCCCCACCAAAGAATCCCTGCGGATCCTGTGCAATGACATCCGTGAGATACGGCTCGCCCTCCATGCTGATCACACGGCTGAGACCTTCGACAATCGCCTCGCGACCGGGATTGCTCGCGCGCGTTGTGCTGGCCGCCCAGTCCTCCGGGAACATGCCGTTTTCACCCTCGCGCCCATGCCAGCGATCCAGCGCGGCGCCGCCGCCATAAGTGCGCCAGACACGGGTTTCCCCGGTCTTGAGCAAAGCTTTCTTGATGTCCATTCTTCTGTTATTCTTGATGATCTGTGATTTTCCTGCCGAAGCATAGAATTTTTGATCGAAATTCACTAATTTTTTACACCGATCTATATATATAATACAACTGGTATGCTAGTCGTTCAATTGGCAATTCATACAAATAGAGAACTGTATAATTAGGAATATTTATCAACCTCACTTTTGTTATATCATCTATCGGGTGTTTTTCCCATAAGATTAACGCAAATCCAGCCGCAGATTTGCATCATTATCGCAGGCGCATCATCCACCTGCCTTGCCGCATTGCAGATCCACGACCCCATCCGGCCGTCTGTATGCTTTCTGCGGTCAGCCGATGCGCAGCAAAAAAGAATTGCTTTTCCCGCAGCAAGCAGATATACTATATATATTCATTTTTCCGCAAGGAGCTATAGCCATGATTCATCTTTTTCCCAAACGCAAGAACCAAATGTATCTGATTTGTGCCTGCTATATCGCCATGGTCGGCGTATACTTCGCGCTGAACAAAGGCGTTAATCCCATTCCTGTGCTGCTGTTTGCGCTGATCGGTCTGGGCGCCATTGCCTTCTCTCAGTATCTGACTGCCTTCAACATGCACAGTCAGCTGCTTGCCAGGCTGTATGACCAGCTCAATGTAGACAGCTTCCTGCGCGAATACGAGCCGAAGCTCCAGCTTCCCATCAAGAACCAGAACGTCGCGCTTTCCGCTTATCTGCATACATCCAATGCCTACTGTGCACAGGGCCGCTTCGATGACGCCATCGCTTTGCTCTCCTCCTTCACCCTGCAGCCGGGCAAAAACAAGGAAGAGGGGCTTCTCTCCCGCTTCGCCATCGTGAGCAATCTCTGCTACTGTGCGGAGCAGAAAAACGACATCGAAACCGCAAAGACGTACATGGACGAGCTGCTTGCACTCAAGAAGGAGCTCGAATCCCTGCAGGAAGCCAAGCCGATGAAGAAGCGCATGGTCTTCAACACCGAACTGAACGAACAGTGCCTCCAGCTGCTGACCACCGGAAAGGCCGACGTGGAAGCGTTGAAGAACCTGGTCAAGAACAACGCCCAGCAGCTCCACAAGATCACCATCTCCCTGTGGGTTGCGCGCGCGGAGCTCGCCGTCAACAATCGTCGCGAAGCGGAAAAACTCCTTGAGCAGATCGTCAAGCTCGCGCCCGATCTCTATCCGGGCAAGGAAGCCGCGCAGCTGCTCGCCGGTCTCCCTGTCAAAGGCGAAGCAAACGCCTGATTATCTTTCGCCGCCGCGCTGACGCGCGGCGGTTTTTCGTGCGCATTTTTCGCTTGCGCCGGCAGCGCGGCATTTTTCCATGCAATACACATTTTGTCTGCCTGAAAACACAGAACCGAAAAAAAGTTCTCTTTTTTTGAAAAAAAGGCTTGCATTCTGTCGAGTGCTGTGATATACTGGCTTTCGTTGAGAGAACAAACCCTCAAAAACTTCATATCTGCACCATTAGCTCAGTTGGTAGAGCACCTGACTCTTAATCAGGGTGTCCCGGGTTCGAGTCCCTGATGGTGCACCAAACCGGCATTTTCGGATGCCGGTTCTTTTTTTGTCTGTTTTCTTTCGCCTGTCACATGCCCGCCCCGTTGTGTTCTTTACGGTTTCTTTATTCTCCGGACAGCGCGCGTATGCTATGATGAGGATGTGAGGTGATCCCATGAAAAGGACAATCAACAGACTTTTCTCCGGCAAAATGTCGGCGCTGTTTTCGATCATTCGAAGCAGCTTTGATTCCGCTTCTCTGCTCATGCTCATGATTGCCGGTATCGTCAATGCATTTGGCGTAGTGCTCTTTCTCACCCCTGTCGCGCTCTACGACAGCGGCCTGTCAGGCACATCAATGCTCTTTGCGCAGCTTTTTAGCGGCGCGATCCCCTTTTCGCTCTTTTTGATCGCGCTCAATGTTCCGCTGTTTCTGTATGGTCTCAAGCGTCAAGGGACAACTTTCACGCTCCGCTCGATCTATGCCGTCGTCATCTATTCCCTCGCCTCCGCTTTCTTCGGTCGTTTTGCGACCGAAGGCGCTTCCCCGATCGCCGGCAGCGATCTGCTGCTGTGCGCAGTATTCGGCGGCATGATCTCCGGCGTCGGCTCCGGCACGACGATCCGCTTCGGCGGCGCGATCGACGGCATGGAAGTCCTCGCCGTGATTTTCTCTCACAGTCTGGGCATGACCGTCGGCACGTTTGTAATGGTCTATAATGCAATCCTTTATGTCCTGGCAGGCATCGTAATGGGCAGCTGGCTGCTGCCGCTCTATTCGATCATCACCTATGCCATCGGCATCAAGGCGGTCGACTTTATCGTCGAAGGTCTGGACAAGGCAAAGGCCGCGATGATCGTCACCAATCATCCCAAGGAAATCTGCCGCGAATTATCCGCAGCCTTTGGTTCGGGCATCACACTGATGGACGCACACGGCTACTACTCCGACGAACCTAAGACTATCGTTTACTTTGTTGTGAACCGTTTCCAGATTGCGCGCATGCGCACCATTGTTCATGACATCGACGAGCATGCGTTCATCTCCATCACGGAGGTATCCGATCTCTTCGGCAAAAACGCGAAATAACAGCCATATGCAAAGAAGCCCGTCCGCAAAGGACGGGCTTTTGCATACTCCCGGGCGTTTTTCGCAATCCTATGCCCGGAGGTGATCGTATGAGTCCCAAGGAACTGCTCTACATCGAAGACGCTCTCGGGCATGAAAAATTCCTGATCAGCCAGTGCCAGCAGGCTGCGCAGGCGCTGTCCGATCCGATGCTGCGCGACTGCGTAAACCGCATGCAGGCCGCGCATCAGGATCTGTTCAACCAGTTCTATCAGCTCGTGTAAAGGAGGCCGCCCATGAACGATCAGGCGATTATGGAGAATCTTCTCCTGACCACAAAAGGCATGTGCGATCTGTACATGCACGGCGCCGTGGAATCCACCACGCAGAATATCCACCAGGCGTTTGATACGGCGCTCGGCGACAGCCTGTGCATGCAGGACGACATCTACAAGCAGATGACCGCCAAGGGCTGGTATCAGGTTGAGCAGGCCGATGCGCAGCAGATGGCGCAGGTCAAGCAGAAATTCGCGCAGGCGAATTGAGACGCAAAAATCCCGCAGGAGCACAGCTTCTGCGGGATTTCTATTGCATTGATTCAGGGTACGTTGGGCTGCCGCCCAAACCCGCCTGAGGGACATTGTCCCTCAGACTCCCTATTGCGCTTCGCACCTGCAAAAACTGCATTCTCGCTTAAACAAGCTGCATCCAGCACATAACTCCGTCGGATGTCGGTCCAGCGGAACGCTGACGCTTCGCGCCGGTTTTAAGATATGATGCTTAGGCGAGCTTCGCGGCCTCGGCTTTGAGCTGCTCGACGCGGTCGATGCGCTCCCACGGCAGATCGATGTCCGTGCGGCCGAAGTGACCGAACGCAGCGGTCTGGCGATAGATCGGGCGGCGCAGGTCGAGCATACTGATGATGCTCGCCGGGCGCAGATCGAAGCAGCGATTCACCAGCTCCGCCAGCTTCTCGTCGCTCATCACGCCCGTGCCATGGGTATCCACCAGCAGGGAAACCGGCTTGGCCACGCCGATGGCGTACGCCAGCTCAATTTCGCAGCGCTTGGCCAGGCCAGCGGCAACCAGATTCTTGGCGACATAGCGGCCGGCATACGCCGCGCTGCGGTCCACCTTCGTCGGGTCCTTGCCGGAGAACGCGCCGCCGCCGTGGCGGGCATAGCCGCCGTAGGTGTCAACGATGATCTTGCGGCCGGTGAGGCCGGAATCGCCCATCGGGCCGCCGATGACGAACTTGCCCGTCGGGTTGATCAGGAAGCGGGTCTTGCTGTCCATCAGCTCCGCCGGAACGGAGGTCTTGATGACCTTCTCGATGATCTCACGGCTGAGCTCCTCATGCTCAATCTCCGGCGCATGCTGGGTGGACACGACAACGGTATCCACGCGCACCGGCCTGTCGTTCTCGTCGTACTCGACCGTCACCTGGCTCTTGCCGTCCGGGCGCAGCCAGCTGAGCTCACCGCTGCGGCGAACCTCAGAGAGCCTGCGGGTGATGCGATGCGCCAGCGCGATGGGCATGGGCATGTATTCCGGGGTCTCGTCGCAGGCATAGCCGAACATCATGCCCTGATCGCCGGCGCCGATGTCGTTATCGCCGATGGATCGGCCCTCCAGCGCGGCGTCGACGCCCTGCGCGATATCCGGGCTCTGGCCATGCAGTGCGGTCAGCACGGCGCAGGTGCTGCCGTCAAAGCCATACTTCGCGCGGTCATAGCCGATCTCGCAGACCACCTTGCGCACGATATCGTCCACCGCATAGCGCGCAGTCGTCGTCACCTCGCCCATGACCATGACGATGCCGGTCGTGGTGCAGGTCTCGCAGGCCACGCGCGCATACGGATCCTGGGAGAGGATCTCGTCGAGCACAGCGTCGCTGATCTGGTCGCAGATTTTATCCGGATGTCCCTCGGTGACGGACTCGGAAGTAAAGAGCTTCTTCATCTTTTCCATGTTTTTATTCTCCTTGCATATGTGCCAGCGAAAGAAGGCTTAAGAAAAACCGCTCCGATTACGCAAAATCAGAGCGGCTTACATCTTCACCACACCTCATCTGCCGACATCGCTGTCGTAGGATTTAGCACCGGATTTGACTCCGGTTGCCGGGCTTCACAGGGCCTATTCCCTCCACCGCTCTGGATAAGGTTATTGAGTTCGCTTTCCTCAGAAAGCTTGGTTATGATATCAGATTTATCAGCGTTTGTCAAGCGGAAACTTGCGCCTTTTGCGCCTGTGCTTGACAGATGCTGCTGCGGCCTGTATAATCACCTCTGCAAAAGCAGGCTATACCCGCCGTCTCTTCCGAATCCTTTTGCAATTTGAAATCATTCTGCGCTCGCAGCATAATTTCCCGCGCAATTTCCGACTGTATACAATCTCAGGAGGCTGCTGACCATGAAGACTGTTTTAGGCTGCGTCCGCAAGGCGGATACCGATTTTGAAATGATCGCCCCGGGCGACCGCATCGCCGTGGGCATCTCCGGCGGCAAGGACAGCCTGCTGCTGCTCTATGCGCTTTCTCTTTACAGAAAGTTTTCCGGCAAAGACTTTACCTTGCACGCCATCACGCTTAAAATGGGCCTTGAACCGTTCGACGTGACGCCCATCGCCGCGCTGTGCGAAAGGATCGATGTGCCCTACACGGTCATCGATACGGAAATCGCGCACATCATCTTCGACGTGCGCAAGGAAACCAACCCCTGCGCCCTGTGCGCGAAAATGCGCCGCGGCGCGCTCAACGACGCGGCCAAGGATCTGGGCTGCAACAAGGTAGCGCTGGGCCATCATCGCGACGACGCGATCGAAACGCTGCTCATGAGTCTGCTCTTTGAGGGACGGCTGCACACCTTCCATCCCAACACCTATCTTTCCCGCAAGGATGTCACCGTCATCCGCCCGATGATCTACGTCCCGGAAAAGCACGTCAAGCACATGACCAAGGTGCTCGAGCTGCCGGTCGTCAAGAATCCCTGCCCTGCGGACGGGCATTCCAAGCGCGAGGAGATCAAGGAGCTCATCCGCACGCTTTCCAGAGATTATCCCAATCTGAAGGACTACATGCTCGCCGCGCTGCGCAATACCGATCAGTACGGCCTTTGGGACAAGAAGCTGGTTGGCGGTCCTCGCCCCAACGAGTACATCACCGACAATTCCAAATAACCGGCATACCCATGCATATCCCCGTACAACGAAAGCCCCACACGAACGCACGGTGTTCATAAAACAGTTACAGGCACAACGGATTAATCCGTTGTGCCTGTTCTTGTATATGTTTGTTTCGTGTGATAGTATGTAGACAAACAGACCGATAAATAAGAATTTGACGAGGTAAACATGGACTATATAGCTATTACATCATCGGATGAATTGTGGTGCAAAGTACGTAATTATGTAGAAAGTTGTTCGTGGAGAGCAGGAAAGGCATTGGCCAATACCATGGATAACAATGCCTTTCAGGATTGGGAAAGAATTGTTGTTGCCATAGATAATGAAAGAATATGTGGATATTGCACTGTTGCAAAAACAGATTGTATTCCCGATGTTTCATATACACCCTATATTGGATTTATGTTTGTTGACGAGGCGTACAGAGGAAATAGACTAAGCCAACAAATAATCTACTATGCAATGGATTATCTTAAAAGTGTTGGTTTTGATAAAGTGTATTTAGTAAGTGACCATGAGAATTTATATGAAAAATATGGATTTTGCGTAATAGACCGTAAAATTGCTCCATGGGGTTCTGAAGAAAAAATATATATGCAAGAATTTTGATACAGACAAATTCCAATTTATCAAACAGACGCAGGGAAGCATTTCTATCAGCGCCCTGCGATGTGGTGCAGACAACGATAAAAGCCAAGCTGCAAGATGCAGCTTGGCTTTATCTGTTTTACGAGCTTCGCTCTAAAGCGAGGCTTTTTCTGTTTCCTGTTTTGCTCAGCCGTTGGCCTGCTGCTTTTCCCGGGCGCAGTCCATATACCGCGCCAGCGCAAAGCCCGCGCCAAAGCACGTAAGCGAGAGCGCCAGCGTACCCACGCTTTCAAACTGCACAGGCACAATCTTGAGAGAGGACGCGATCACAAAGCCCAGGATGAGCCTGGAAATAAGCGCATAGTGGCGTTCAAAAAGCGTATTGACCAAACGTGCAAGCGCCGCCACCGTGATCGCCAGACCCAGCAGCAGCGGCAGGATCACGGAAAAATCCAGCGAAGCGATGCCCGCCGTCATCGGCTCATACAAGCCCATATACAGCAGCACCGAGGAAGAGCTCAGGCCCGGAACAACCAGACTCAGGCCCCACACCAGACCGCAGATCACAAAGCTCATGGTGTTCGTCTCCACCTGCGCAGGCTTGCCCTGCTCCAGCAGGCAGAACAGGAAATACGCCAAAGACAGCGTCAGCACAAACGGCGTCCAGCTTCTCTTTGCGTCGCTGCGCTCGGAATCCTTGATCAGCTCCGGCAGCGTGCCGCAGATCAGGCCGAAGAACAGCATCAGTGCGACCGGCGCAGAAGCATTGAACATTGCCTCCACCGCCCTGGCCAGCAGCGTGAAGCCCAGCAGCCAGCCAATCAGGAACGGAATGAACATCTTGTAATAGAGCCTGAAAAACTTCGACGGGCGCGAAAGCAGCGCCATCATCGGCTCATAGATACCAAAGGCCACCATCAGCACACCGCCGCTGACGCCCGGAAGAATCGCTCCGGTGCCAACGATTGCGCCCTGAACAGCCAGAATCAGGCTTTTAAGCAGCACTTTGCCTTTCGCCTCCTCACAGACCGATCATGCTCAGCACACCCGTGCTGGCCACACCCATGATGATGCCCGCCATCACAACGCCGAGGGAAACGGCCGCAGACGTGGTTTTGATGCCCATATTCAGGAAGGACGCCGCCAGCGTGCCCGTCCATGCGCCGGTGCCCGGCAGCGGGATGCCGACAAAGAGCATCAGCGCAACAAACAATCCGCGCTCGCCGGCCTTCTCGGTCAGCTTGCGGCCGCCCTTCTCACCCTTTTCAATGCAGTAGGTGAAGAACTTGCCGATATACTTTTTATCCCTGCCCCACTCGAGCACCTTGCGGGCAAAGAAATAGATCACCGGTACCGGCAGCATATTCGCAATCACGCAGACGATCAGCGCCTTGAAATACGGAAGGCCCATGCCCACGGCGATCGGCACGCCGCCGCGCAACTCGATCAGCGGAACCATGGAAACCAGCGCGCAAATCAGATATTTTCTCAACATGTTGTTATTCCCTTCTTCATTCCGATAGCTCGCATACAAACGAACGTCCCATATTATATATATCTAAATCATAAAAGTCAACAGGTCCCTGCTGACTTCTATATATTCGGATTTCTGTATGCAATATGCGCTCAGGCTTCTTTACGCCGCGAATCGTACGCTCATTTTCCCAGCAGCGCGTCCGCCCGCCTGCGCACGCGATCACGCAGGATTGCCTGCGCGAGCAGCTGCAGTTCCTTCGCCTCAAAGAGCACCATCGAGCCAAACGGCGCCGCCAGCACCCGCTCGATCGCCATGCGATAGGTATTGAGCTTGCGTACAAGCTCGTCCAGGAGCGCCTCTTCGCTGTCCTCCTGCGCCAGCAGGAACGCAATTTCATCCGTGAATACCAGATACATCCGCAGAAGCATCTGTGCGCACGCGGGCACGTCCCTCACGAAGAATTCTTTTTCCTTCACGCCCTGCGCAAGAATCTCCTCGAGCACGCTCTGCATCCCGGCAAGCTGGCTCTTCTTCATCTTCTCGCGCATCAGCGCGCCGTCCTCGCGATATGCCACATGGATCATCAGCGAGATGAAGCTGCTGTTGCCGCTGGTAAGAATCGCAGAATCATGAAACACCGCGTTGAGCTGATCGACAGCCGTTCCCTCCGCCTGCGCAGCCGCCTGTCTGGCTGCCTCGCAGCATTCCTGCGCCCGCAGCTCACAGATCGCCTCCAGCACAGAGAGCTTGCTGTCAAAATGATGATAAAAGCCGCCTTTAGAGAAATTCATCTCCGTGAGGATATCCTGCACGGACGTCTTCTCATATCCCTTTGTATAAAACAGACGTTCCGCCGCTAAAAGCAGTTCGCTCCGGCGTGCATCGCCTTTCTTCATGGTTCATCAGGCCTTCCCGATTATTTCTCTTGATGATTTCTCTCGTATTATTCCTGCGCCTCGCTGCCGGAGCCGTCGTTATAGAGGATCTCCTTCTGGGATGCGCGGTACGTCGTTGTCCAGAGCTTTTTGCGCTCAATCTCGTTTCCGCTGCTGTCCTTGTATACCTTATAGGTATCGACCTCGTAGCCGGTGCGCTTTTCTCTGCCGTTCTGTCGCGTGCCCACAGGCAGCGAGGCGTCAAACGTATAGAGCAGCTCGTCGGACGGCTTGATGGTCTTGGTCACCTCCGACTCCAGATCGATTGTCATGCCATTTTCCAGCATCTGACCGTAGATCTCCACCGTCACGTTCTGATCCGCATACCAGGCGACGACAAACACGGGAAACTTTCCCTCGTTCTTGAAAACAAAATCCAGCGACGGCCAGTTAACCGTCGCGTCCTCGCCCTTTTCCACATAGCTGGACGGCCAGCTGTGTGCGCTGCGCTTGACAATCTTCAGGTCCGCGCGCACGACGGCATTGAACAGCGTCGACGACGTCTGGCATACGCCGCCGCCCGTATCATCCACCAGCACGCCGCCGGCAATCGCACCAGCCTCTCGATATCCCTTTGCGCCCGTGCGCTGACCCGTACATTCGTTGAACGACAGCGTCTCACCCGGCAGCACCACGCGCCCGTTGAGCGCGCTGGCGGAAAGCGCGATATTCGTGTTGCGGTCCTTGTCCTTGGTTGTCTTCGTCGTGAACGATGAAATGCGGCCAAAGAGACCCTCCAGCTGCGCACGATAGAGCGTCGGCTCCAGCGTCTCGCCCGTCGGGATGATCACGCGGTCATACGCGCCTTCGTCCAGCGCAGCAATGATATCTGCACAAAGCCGCTCGCGATCCACGCGGTAACCCTGCTTCGCCTCCGTGAACGTGAATGTGCGGTTGTTCACGTCAAACGCATCCAGCGTCGCATCCTTCATTTCCACATCCAGGCTGTCCGCGATGATATCCGCCAGACCGGCGACCGCGCTGCGGTCATAGGTGAAGCCCATGTTAAAATGCACGCCGTTTTGCGCAGCATGCTGAATCTGAGCGTAGCGCTCCTCCAGCGTTCCCGTGCGGCCCACGGCCCACGCGCGCTGGAGCACCGTCTGCGCGTCAAACGTCACAGGCACCTCCTGCGAGGTGATGCGCCAGCGCTTTTCGCCCGCGGCAACCACCAGAGAAAACGCAGAAGCCGTCTGCGCCTGTCTGCCCGAAACGAGGGCCTGAGCATCGCTCATGCTCATGCCGCCAAGGTCCGTGCCGTCGATGGTGACGCCCGGATAAAACGTTTCACTGCTTACAGCCTGACGAATGGCGGCATACGATTCATATGCCGCCATTTGATCCTGATAAATTTTCGCGCCGCCGAGCCACACGCACGCGCAGCCCAGCAAGACAATCAGCGTCCAAACCGGAAACAGGCTTCTTTCTTCTTTTGCATCAGCCTTGCCCCGGCGCTCGTTTTGCCCCGGCCTGCGGCGATCCAAAGCCATATTGATCCGTTCTCCTCATCCATTCTTGGTATTCTTCGACCTCGAACGTCGAAGCCTGACATGCATCAAACTGCGTCGGCAATGCCGCCGGCAGCATGCCGGTCAGGACTGCTTCGCCGCGTCAATCGCCGCGAAAAGCTCCTTTTCGTTCATGCGATAGGACAGAATATGCAGGCTGTCAGACAGATGCACATTGTTGATCGCCACATCTTCCGGAAGCACCAGATCCACCGGCGCAAAGTTCCAGATGGCGCGCACGCCGCCCTGCACAAGCGTATCGGCGATATCCTGCGCAAAGCCCTTGGGCACGGACAGCACGGCGATATCCACATCATGCGTCGCCAGCCAGCTCTCCAGCTTTTCCATCGGCTGCACGAGAATGCCATGCACGTCGATGCCCACCAGCGCTTCGGAAACATCAAAGATCGCCTGGATATTGAAGCCTTCACGCGCAAAGCCTGCGTAATTGGCCACGGCACGGCCGATATTGCCCGCGCCGACGATGATCATGTGATACTGCTTGTGCAGGCCCAGAATCTCACCGATGCGCTCCCTGAGATTGGAGACATGATAGCCGTAGCCCTGCTGGCCAAAGCCGCCGAAGCAGTTGATATCCTGGCGGATCTGGGAGGCCGTCAGGTTCATGCGCTCGCCCAGTTCCTGCGAGGAAATGCGCACCACGCCCGCCTTTTCCAGTTCTTTCAGATGACGATAATACATAGGAAGCCGGCGCACGACAGCATCGGACACCCTGGATTTGTATGCCATAATATCGCTCCTATCCCTTGTGTGATCCATACGAAGCTCTTAATTGATATAAGTATATCAGGAACGTTCAAGTCGTGCAAGTTAAACTTCTTGCACAAACTGTTTATTCCATGCCCTATAACAGATATCCTTTAAAATTGATGAATTTAAATCTGAGAGAATCCACGCATGCGCTCGCGCTCTTTTTTCTTCGCGGATTTTTCTTTCTTTTTGGGCCGTAGCGGCTCCGCCAGCGTCAGTTCTATGCTCGAGGATTCCAGCTCCACGCTCTCCACCCGCACGCTGAGCACCTGCCCCAGCGAGAAGACATAGCCCGTTCGCTCGCCTCGCAGCGTCATGCGCCGCTCGTCAAAATCAAACCAATCATCCATAGAGCGCACATGCATAAAGCCCTCCGCGCCATTGGAAAGCGCCACATAAACGCCCCACTCGCTCACACCGGAAACCACGCCGTCGAACAGCTCGCCGATATGACCATGCATGAATCTGGCCATCATCAGCTTATCCGCCGCGCGCTCGGCATCCACCGCCGCACGCTCACAGTCCGAGCTGCGCATCGCAGCATCGGCAAGCGCATCGCCATGCAGCCTGGCACGCTCTCCCTTGAGCGCCGCCGTCAGCGCACGGCTGACCACCAGATCGGGATAGCGCCGGATCGGCGATGTGAAATGGCAGTAATCCTCCATCGCCAAACCGTAGTGTCCCAGCGGAGAGACGTCGTATCGCGCCTTCTGCATGCTGCGCAGCGCCAGCATGCTCACCACGCTGAATTCCGGCGTCTCGCGCGTGCGTTCGAGCACGGCACGAATGTCGCCTGGCTTCGCCTGATGGCGGATACCGCGCGTATCCACACCGATGCCGTCCAAAAAGTCTTTGAGCGTATCGAGTTTCTCCGGATCCGGCTTCTCATGCACGCGATAGAGCAGCGGCAAGCCGTGGGACTTAGCAAATCTGGCCACAGCCTCGTTGGCCGTGAGCATGAAATCCTCAATCATCATCTCCGCTTCGCCGCGGGCTCGTTTGGCGATCTCCACCGGTTCACCGCTTTCATCCAGGATGAACTTCGGCTCGTCCGTATCAAAGTCGATCGCGCCCTGTGCCTGCCGGCGACCGCGTATACAGCGGGCCAGATCGCGCATCGCAAACAGCGCATCCTTCACATTCGCCATGCGTTCCTGCTGCTGTGCGTCGCCGTCAAAGAGCGCGTTTACATCGTCATACACAAGCCGCGCCTTGGAACGGGTGATCGTCTGCTTCAGGCTCGTATGCACGACATTGCCCTCGTCGTCGATGTCCATCAGCGCGCTCATGGTGAACTTGTCCTCATCAGGGCGCAGCGAACATACGCCGTTGGAGATCTGCTCGGGCAGCATCGGCAGCACGCGTCCCGGGAAATACACACTCGTTCCGCGCAGATACGCCTCGCGGTCAAGCAGCGAGCCCTGCGGCACATAATGGCCCACGTCGGCGATATGCACACCTAGGCGCACAAGACCATGATCCAGACGCTCCAGACTGACTGCATCATCAAAGTCCTTGGCGTCACTGCCGTCAATGGTGAAGGACAGCAGATGCCGCAGATCCGTTCGCGTCGGATCATCCGCCAAGTCTGCCGGTTTGCACCCATCGGCTTCGGCAAGCACGTCCGGATCGAACTCCGTACGCAGGCGCAGGCTGACGATCAGCGCATCCAACGCCGCTCTGGCCTCGCCGAAGCTGCCCAAAACGCCGTCGATGCGCACAAGCAGTCCGCCCTCGTCCTCCCAGCGGACCACCTTCGTATGAACGATATCGCCGTCATGCGCTTCTTCTCCGCCCGGACGCACCGTGATACCCTGCGGCAGGCGGCGCTCCAACGGGAGGATATAGCGCACGCCGCGTTTTTCATGCAGCACGCCGATAATCTCCTCATGTGCGCGCTCAAGCACACGGCGAACAACCACGCGCTCCCGGCCGATTCGCTCGGCCTCGACAATGTCTCCCCAGAGCGTGCCGCGGGCGCTGTCCTTGGAGCATGTATAGACCGCACCATCCTGCGCCTCCATTTTCACAGCGCCATGATACAGCCCGCGCACGGTCAGGCGCAGCAGCTCCCGGCGTTCCTTTTCTCTTTCGCCTTTTTTCTCTTTGGATGCGGAGGCAAAGCCGCTGATCGGGATGCGGCGCACATAGCGCTTTGCTCCCGGATTCTCTCTTTTCATCGTATCAACTCCCCATCCTTACGGTTCCTGTTTTGACCGCGGTTTAGCCGTCGTTTGGCTTCCTGCTCATGGCAATCTTTTCACAAGCGACCAAACGTGAAAAGAGGCCAAAGCACTTTATGCTTCAGCCTCTTTTGATTGTCTGTGATTAGCCGATCACCGCGACGAGCAGGGCGCAGACGATGAACACGACCGCGGACACCTTCGTAGCGAGAGCGAGCTTGCCCTCCATGGACTTCGCCTTGTTCTTGCCGAAGAAAGTCTCGGCGCCGCCAGCGATCGCGCCCAGGCCGTTGCTTTCGCCCGGCTGGAGCAGAACGGTGACGATGAGAACCAGCGCAGTCACAACGAGCAGCACGGTGACAATACCGTTAAGGATAGCCATAATCTTTTGCCTCCTTGACTCGTTAAGCGGATTAGCGCTTGGAGAACTGCGGCGCGCGGCGGGCAGCCTTCAGGCCGTACTTCTTACGTTCCTTCATACGCGGATCGCGGGTCAGGAAGCCAGCCTTCTTCACAGCCGGACGCAGCTCCGGATCAGCCTTGATCAGAGCGCGGGAGATGCCGTGGCGGATCGCGCCGGCCTGGCCGGAGAGGCCACCGCCGTACACGTTCACCAGCACGTCATAGCGGCCCTCCAGAGAGGTGAGAACCAGCGGCTGACGGACGGTCATCTTCAGGGTCTCCAGACCGAAGTAGTTATCGATATCACGACCGTTGATCACGATCTTGCCCTCGCCCGGAATGAGGCGAACACGAGCAATGGCCTTCTTGCGGCGGCCAACCGCCTGATACTGAACCTGTGCCATGTGTCAAACACTCCTTCCTGCTATTACTTCACGAGCTCGAGCACGGTCGGCTTCTGGGCCTCATGCTCATGCTCAGCACCGGCGTACACGCGCAGCTTGCGCGCCATCTGACGGCCCAGCGGGCCCTTCGGCAGCATGCCGACGACAGCGTGCTTCACAGCGAACTCCGGCTTCTCAGCCATCAGCTTGCGGTACTTGGTCTCCTTGAGGCCGCCCGCAAAACCGGAATGATGGTAGTACACCTTCTGATCCAGCTTCTTGCCGGTCAGGACAACCTTCGCAGCGTTGATGACGATGACGTGATCGCCGCAGTCAACGTGCGGGGTGAAGGTGGGCTTGTTCTTGCCGCGCAGGATAGCGGCAACCTGGCTGGCCAGTCGGCCAAGGGTCATGCCGTCGGCGTCAACGATATACCAGTTGCGCTCGACGTTCTGGGCATTTGCCATAAACGTTTTCACGTGAATTTCCTCCTCGTGGTGAATCCTTTATCCACTATAAAACGCATCGCGCTGGTCAGACGCTCTGCAAACGCGCATACGCAGGCCCGGGGCTAACAGGCGAACATACGCAATGGTTATTTTAACCGCAACCATACGTTTTTGTCAAGGCTTTTTTTCTTGTTTTACTCAGGAATTTTGACGTTTTTCCAGCTTTTCCCCCACGTGCAGCCAGCGTCCCGTCTTAAAGCGCGCATACACAACAACCGCGCGCGTGGTCTGGTCCAGCACGATGGTCAGCCAGGCGCCGGTCAGGCCCCAGCCCAGCGTGTAGATGAACACGGGT
The DNA here is from genome assembly GCA_015056305.1 of Clostridiales bacterium. Classification (GTDB taxonomy): domain Bacteria; phylum Bacillota; class Clostridia; order Christensenellales; family Aristaeellaceae; genus Ventricola. The sequence continues at coordinate 17,098 of SVGO01000044.1, forward strand.
GCCAGCATCACGCGGAAAATCCAGATGCCGGCCATCGACGCCATCAGCGGGAACTTTGTATCCCGCGCGCCGCGCAGGCCAGCCGCAATGGGCAGCTGCGTGCAGATGCCCGGCATGCCCAGGGCAATCAGGCGAAGCACGCCGCCGGAAAGCCGGATCACCTCCGCGTCCGTCGTATACAGCGACGCGATCGCCGACGAAAATGCGACAAACAGCGCCGCAATCAGCGCTGCCGAGCACATGCTCATCCTGTGAATCAGCCGGACAAAATCCGTCGCCTTTTTCTTTTCCCCCGCGCCCAGGCTCTGGCCCGTCAGCGTCGTGGCCGCCACGCCGAACGCCTGTCCCGGCATCCAGCTCAGGCCGTTGATGCTCAGGCCGATCTGATGCGCCGCAAAGATCATCGTGCCCAGGCCGGAGACCTGTCTGGCAAAGATGATAAAGCCTGCCTGCATGATCAGCTGCTCGAGCATGCTGGTCAGGCCGACGCTGAGGATCCGGCGGATCCATTTCACGCGCAGATGCCAATCACGGTCCAGCCGCATGCGCACCGGCGTATCCGCATGGAACGCCGTATACAACGCCAGCGCAAGGCCCAATACCTGCGAAAGCGCCGTGGACAGCGCCGCGCCGGCCACGCCCATTTTCGGCAGACCGAATTTGCCGTAGATGAGCACATAGTTGCCCACGACGTTGAGCATGTTGGCAATCAGGTTATACTTCATCGGCAGGCGCGTCTGGCCCACGCCGCGAAGCCCCGCCGTAATCGCGAATGTCATCGACAGCGGCAGCATGCCCATGGCGATGATCTGCAGATAATTCTTCGCATACGCGAACGTATCCTCGCCCGCGCCCATGAACGTGACGATCGGCGCCGCAAACGCATACAGCAGCACCGCAGCAGCAGCGCCCACGACGGCGTTCATCATCAGCGCGTTGCGCGCAATCTGCGCCGCACTCTTTCGGTCGCCTGCGCCCACGGCCCAGGCCACGCCCGCCGTCGTGCCGACGTTGAGCGCAATGAGCACCGACCGGACCAGATTGGTCGGATTATTCGTCAGGCCCACCGCCGCAATCGCCACCGCAGAAACCTCGCTCCTGCCCAGCATGATGGTATCCACCATGGTAAAAAGCTGGGAAAGCACCAATTCCAAAAGGGCCGGCAGCATAATCGCCACAACCCTGCTGATATCCTCACGGCTGAGATCGAGTCCCTTCGCCAGTTTCTGCATATCCAAAACGCCTCCTTCTGCTGCGCTTCTATTTAATATAGCAGGAATCGCCCTGTTCGTAAAGCGCGCGGGTTTCATTTTCCCGATTATTTGCACGCGGCCTGCCGCCGTTTCTTTCTGTGTATTTTCGTGCTTTTCATATTATGGAAAGCATGATATAATAAAAATGATCGCGTTTTATAGAACGACTTTGCCTGAATAATCGAAGGAGTTACATATATGTTCAATAAACTGGTTGCCATCGAGCCCGTCAGCCTGATCCCCTCCGCCGAGAAAAAGCTGGGGGATTACGCCCGCGAGGTGATCATGTACCCGGACATCCCGTCCGACGACGAGGAGATCCTGCGCCGCATCGGCGATGCGGACGCCGTTTTGCTGAGCTATACCTCCCGCATCACCCGCAGCGTCATTGAGCGCAGCCCGAATGTGCGCTACATCGGCATGTGCTGCAGCCTCTATTCCGAGGAGAGCGCCAATGTCGATATCGCCTGCGCCCGCGAGCGCGGCATCCGCGTGCTGGGCATCCGCGACTACGGCGACCGCGGCGTGGTCGAGTATGTGCTCCACGAGCTCGTCGGCCTGCTCCACGGCTTTGGCGGTAAGAAGATGCTGCGCGATGAGCCGGCGGAGATCACGGGCCTGAAGGTCGGCATCGTCGGTCTGGGCGTCTCCGGCAAGATGATCGCCGAGGCGCTGCAGTTCATGGGCGCCGAAGTTTCCTATTACAGCCGCAGCCGCAAGCGAGACGCAGAGCTTGCCGGCATGGCCTACAAGCCGCTGCCCCTGCTGCTGGAGAAAAACGAGGTCATCTTCACCTGCCTGAACAAGAACGTGCTCCTGCTGCAGAAACCGGAGTTTGAGGCGCTGGGCAACGGCAAGGTGCTCTTCAACACCTCCATCGGCCCGGGCTTCGATTCCGCCGCGCTCAATGAATGGGTGCGCCGCGAGGGCAACTACTTCTTCTGCGATACGAAGGCTGCCGCCGGCGAAGTGCCCGCCGACTTCTTCGATCTTCAGAATGTCTATTGCCCGGCCGTCTCTGCCGGCCGCACCAAGCAGGCTTTCGTCCTGCTGAGCCAGAAGGTGCTCGCCAACATCGAGACCGCGCTCAAGGAGATTGAAGGTTAACAGAAATATCAAAGAGGATGCAGTGATGCATCCTCTTTTTTGATGGGTACGTTAGGGCTGCCGCCCTAATACCCGCCAAGGGACTTCGCCCCTTGACCCCATGTACGCTTCGCGCGGTATAAACAAGCCGTTTTAGTTTTTGGGTGCGAGGATTTCCGCAGCGTCCACGCGTATAAAGTAGCCTTGCGAATGTTTGCATACCGGGCACAGCGGCGGCGCCTGCAGGCCATGATGGACATGACCGCAGTTCAGGCACAGCCATGTGATGCTGTGATCGCTCTTGAAGAGCTTCTCCTCCTCCAGCCGCTGAGCGAGCTGACCAAAGCGGTCTCCGTGCGTCTGCTCGATTTCGGCAATCATTTCAAACGTTCCCGCCACGGCGAGAAAGCCTTCTTCCCTTGCCGTCTTTGCAAACTGCGGATACACGTCATGCGCTTCTTCATATTCGTTGTGCTGCGCGCTGCGAAGCAGCCGTGCCGGCATCCATGCGGTGCTTTCCACAGGATAGCTGCCGTCAATCCGGATACTCTCCCCGGCGCTAGGTGCCAGATGTCCCATAAACAACTCAGCATGTTCCTTTTCCTGATCCGCCGTGAAGCGGAAAACCCGTTCCACACCGTACAGACCGGCGCTGCGCGCCACGCCCGCAGAGAACGTATACCGGTTTCTCGCCTGACTTTCGCCCGCAAAGGCACGCATGAGGTTCTCCCTCGTTTTGCTCTCTTTAAAATCCATGTAAAAAATCCCTCCCTGCAGGCAGGATGCCCAAAGAGAGGGATTCTATGTATCATTTACCAATCAGTCATTCAGATTCGGCGCGTCGCCCAGCTCGCCGCTCTTCCAGTGCCTGCGGCACAGGCTGATATAAGCGGAATTGCCGCCCAGCAGGATCTGTTCGCCCTCGCGCACAATCTTGCCATTGTGTACGCGCGCATTGAACGTCGCCTTCCTGCCGCACCAGCAGATCGTCTTGATCTCTTCGATCGTATCCGCCCAGCACAGCAGCTCCCGGCTTCCCTCAAAGAGCTCGCCCCGGAAATCCGTGCGCAGGCCATAACAGATCACCGGAATGTCGTAGTCATCCACGATATCGACCAGCCGGCGAACCTGCGCGGCGGTCAGGAAGTGCGCCTCGTCGACGATTACGCAGGAGATGCCATTCAGACAAATCTGATCGAGATCCTCCACAAAGCGGCACTGCGCTTCAAGGCCGCAGCGGGAGCGAACCAGTGTCGCGCCGTCGCGGTTTTCCAGCTTCGGCTTGAGCATGAGCACCTCGCGGCCGCGCTCCCTGTAGTTATACTGCACCATGACCGCATTGGCCGTCTTGCTCGATCCCATTGCTCCATATCGGAAATACAGCTTTGCCATTCTTTTGTCTCCTTATCGCCGCAAGGCGGTATGATTTGCACTTGTGTTATTATATCCGCTTGTACCGTCAATTGCAAGCGCGTTTCCCAAAGACCCAAAGGAAAACGCGGCGCATGCCCAAGACACGCGCCGCCAGTATCCTTTATTCCGTTTCAAATCGTGCCTGCATATACGCCTTGACGACGTCCAGGCACTTTTCCTCCGGCATATGTCCGGTATTCAAACACAGATCATACAGCGCGGCGTCATGCCACAGACGGCCGGTGAAATACTTATAATAATCCGCGCGGCGCTTGTCGATCTTCTTGATCTTCTTTTCCGCCTCTTCCAGATTAAGCCCGTCCATCTGCATCACGCGGCGCACGCAATCCACCAC
>SVGO01000147.1 GCA_015056305.1 Clostridiales bacterium
CTTGGACAGGGCAATCTTGGTTTCAGCAGCGGTTTCGCCCAGCAGGGAGGCGATCTCCTGCACGATGCGCATCTGCTTGTCGACGACCTTGTCGGCAACCTCGATGGTCTGGCGGGAGATGCTTTCCTTCTTCTCGCGCTCGCGCTCCTCGCGGGTGACGTCGCGCATGATGCAGATGAGCAGGCGGCTTTCTTTGTCATGGATGACGGTCTGCTCGACGTAGCGCTTGTATTCGGCCAGATATTCGCGCTGCTCGATGATGCCCAGACGGGACTCGAGCGCGTTCATGAAGATCATCGGGTCGAGAATGCGCACGACCGGCTCGCCCAGCACGTCGCTGGCGGCGCGGATGTTCATGATCTTGCGTGCAGCGGCGTTGATCTGCTGCACCTCGAGGTTTTCGTTGAGCACGATCAGGCCGTTGGGCGTGTTGCGCACGATGGAATCGGAGAAGCTCTCCGCCTTGTCCTTGAGATACGGCAGGCACATGGAGGCTTCTGCCTTGCCCTGATAGATGGCGATGGCCTTCTCACGGCAGGTGTTGTAGCCGCAGGAACCGCAGTTGAGCTCCTGCGTCGGGCGGAATTTGCCCATCTGGCGCAGGATCGACATGATCTCGCTCTCGCTGGGCATGGCGCTGTCCAGCTCGATGGGCGAGAAGCTCTTGCGCAGGCGCAGGGAATCCGGCTGCGGCACGTCAAAGTCCTTCCTGCCGGCGTACTTGGCGACGGCAACGTAGTCCTTGGCGGGCGACTTGTGGTATTTTTCCATGATCGGGCCGCTGATGCAGCCGCCGGCGCAGGCGTTCATCTCAATGAAGCAGTGAGAGATCTTGCCGCTTTCAATGTCCTTGAGCGCCTCGATGCAGTTCTCCACGCCATCGATGGCCAGATAGGTGAACTTGGGGTTGTCCTGCGTCATGGTTTTGAGTACGCCGCCAGTCACGGGGAAGAAGCGGGCCAGGCTTTCGTCAGTCTGGTCCATTTCCTTCTTGAGCTCGATGCCCTCTTTATTCAGCCAGTTGGTCAGCTCTTCGAAAGTCATCACGGCGTCGGTCAGGCCCTGATAGTGATCGGCCTCGTCCTTCTTGGCGACGCACGGACCGATGAACACGGTCTTGGCGTTGGGATAACGGCGTTTGATATCCTGGCAGTGCGCCAGCATCGGGGACATGACGTCTGCCAGATACTGCAGCGCGACCGGGAAATACTTCTGCACGAGCAGATTGATCGAATGGCAGCAGGAAGAGATGATGATGTTTTTGTTGTCCTCGCGGATCATGCGCTCGTATTCGGTCTTGACGATCGTCGCGCCGATGGCGGTCTCCTCAACGTCGGCAAAGCCGAGCTTTTTGAGCGCTTCGCGCATCGCGCCAATGCCTACGCCGTCGTAGTTGGCGATGAAGGAAGGGGCGAGGGAGACGATCACGGGCTCATCGCCCTGAAGCATGACCTTGACCTTCTCGGTGTCGTCGACGATCTGCTTGGCGTTCTGCGGGCAGGCGACGAAGCAATGGCCGCACAGGATGCACTCGTTGTCGATAATATGCGCCTGATTGCCGGAGAAGCGGATGGACTTCACCGGGCAATGGCGGATGCATTTATAGCAGTTTTTGCAGTTGGATTTTTTCAGCGTCAGAAACTTCGCCATGGAGCTTCCTCTCTTTTATTTCAGTTTTGCAAGAATCTTGTCGTTCAGGAATTCACCAAAGCCTTCGCGGGTCACGCCGGTGTAGGTTTCGTCGTCGACCTGGATGGTCACGCCCACGCGGTTGCAGTTGCCCGTGCAGAAGCTGCCGGCCAGGGTGACTTCAGCTTCAAGCTGATGCTCCTGTACGGCTTTTTGCAGCAGCTGCACGATTTCGGCAGAGCCCTTGAGATGGCAGGAGGAGCCGACACAAATCTGGATAATCATGATTTTTTACACCTTTTACACCTTTGCAAGCACATTGTCGCGGAAGAAATCGGAAACATTTTCCGGCGTCACGGAAAAGAATTCGCCATCGACGGTGACGCACACGCCCTTCTGGCAGTTGCTCAGGCAGAAGGTGCCGCCCAGCTCGACCTTGTCCTCGAGCTTGTTTTCCGCGATGAGCTGCTGCAGCGCGCGGACAACCTGACGGGAACCCTTCACATGGCAGGAAGAGCCGATACAAACGGTGATTCTCATCAAAACACTCCTTTAAGATGGTCTGCGGCGCATGGCCGCAAAGCGCATATGGAATCGGGTGGGATTAACATCAACAATAAATTAACAAGTTCAGAATAAAAAACTATCTGAACGTATGTATTATAGCATTTATGCAGTGGATTGAAAATGGGAATCGTCAATAAATATACGAGAACGGTTTGTATATCCATCATAAACCTGCATGTTTGCCGCGGATTTCCTTGCCAAAGAACGGTTTATGAGCGATAAAAAACCCGCTGCCGTTCAGGCAGCGGGCAGTGGATTTTATCGGTTTGCGCTGCCCAGCAGCATGACCTCGCCGACCTGCGCATTCTTGCCAAAGACGAGCTTCAGGTTCGTTACATTGGTTGCCTCGAAGGCAAGGCAGACGGCCTGACCGGGCGTATAGCCGGCGTCCAGAGAGAAGTCGGCCGTCAGGCTGTCGTTGATGATCGCCTGGCCGGAGATGGCCGCGCCCTGCGCCGGATAGATCAGCAGCATGTCGGCGCTGACCGGCGCATCCCAGGTGAACGCAGCTTCGCTGCCGGAGAAGGTATATGCGCTGGAAGCGGCGCTCTGGCAGGTGTCGCCGTCGGTCAGCAGCGCGGCGTGTTCATCGCCGCAGCTTGCGGCTGCCATGTGATTGACCAGGCCCAGATCGGCGAGCGGCCGCAGCTGCGGGGCGAGCGTCGGGCCGTTGATATAGGCCGTGCCGTCCGCATGGAAACCCGCGCGGTCGATGGCGATCTGGCGATTGCCGGAGGGCGCCTGCGGATAGGAGTGCGTGTGATAGGAGGTGAACAGCTCGCCGCCCACGGTGAAGAAGCTGTTGTGACCGGGGCCGGAGACAAGTACGCTACCGTCCTTTTCGATATAGTTGAGGATCGGGTTGTTCTCCTGCTTGGCATACGGTCCGAGCGGATGATCCGCGACCGCCACGCCGACGGCATATTCCTTCTGCGCATAGCCGTTGGCACTGTAATAGAGGTAGTATTTACCGTCGTGCGCAAGCACGAACGGCCCCTCGTTCCAGTGATAATCGCCGGATTTGAGCTCCCAGTCATGATCCGGTGTGGTCAGGAGCACGCCTTCGCCTATGGCGCTGAGCAGATCGGGCGCCAGCTCGATGCCGTAAAGATGGCTTTCGTGATAGCTGCCCACGACGTTCTCCGAGCAGTCGCGGGAGTAGATCATGTACGGCGTGCCATCCGGGCCGTAGACGAGCGTGCCGTCGATCACGGCATAGCCGGGATCAAACAGCGGAGCGCCGATGGCGTCCTCATACGGGCCCTGCGGCGCGTCGCTGACGGCCACGCCGATGCGCAGCGTGCCGGTTTCCTTCCAGCGGCCGGTGAAGAACATGACGAATTT
>SVGO01000045.1 GCA_015056305.1 Clostridiales bacterium
CTGCGGATAGTAGGCGTTCGGCTGGGTCAGGATCGCGGTCTGCAGCGGCTCCTGCATGGAGCAGTTGGTGGAGAAGAAGGCAACCTTCTTGCCCGCGAACTCTTCCATCTTCAGCGGCACATCCTCGAGGATGAACTGCTGAGCGCCAGCAGTGCCGGCGTCGCCGGTCGGGTCGGGAGCGGTGGCCTCAACATACTGAATGCCGAGGGCTTCGCAGTTGGACTCGAAGAGCGCCTTGCGGGCAGCGATGGTCTCCATCGCCAGGTGACGCGGGAAGGAGTAGTGCACGAAGACTTCGACGCCCCAGTTGGCGCAGGTCTCGATGATGGTGTCGCCCTGGCCCGGCTCGTCAGAGTAGAGCACGATGTCAGCAGCAGCGGTGATGACGTCCGGATCCTCCTGCGGCACGCCGGCAACCAGCAGGATGTCGGGGCGCATTTCGCGGATCTTGTCGAAGCCGGCCTTCGCGCCCGGGACAGCCTGGCACATCACGACGGCCTTGACGTCCGGATCAGAAGCGAAAGCAACGAGCTTGGAAATGGTGGTCTCGGTCTCGGAAGCGAAAGCGTCCGGATAGGTGTCGTGGATGACATGCTCAGCGCCGTAGGTGGCGATGGCACGCTCAGCCGCGCGGACTTCTTCCTCACCCTGAGAGGTGGTGCCGGTCAGGATGGCGATCTTCCAGTTCTCCTCGGCAACAGCGCCGCAGGCCAGAGCCAGGCAGAGCACGAGGGCCAGAGCCAGACAAAGGATCTTCTTCATGGGATTCCCTCCAAATGAATTATTCCTCAAGCGCGTCCATCAGCAGGCCGCGCGGAAAGGCAGCGTAACGTCCTTTTCCCCCGCAAATCTCTTCCCAGAGGAAAGTACGTGCCTGATTATATCATTTAACGCTTTACTGTGCAAGAGGGAAACTGCAATTTTTCGCATTTTGTTGTGCATTTTTTAACGTTCAAGTGAATCCGCTTCACGCCGATTGAAGGGAAATGCAATATTTTTTCATTTCTCCTGTAAACATTTATCTGATTTCTGTCAGTTCCGCTCCCGGGGAGACGGAAAGAAGCGAAAGTCGGAGAGCATTATCGATATTCAGTTTATCAGGTTGGGGATCATCGCCTGCGGGCGGAACCTCATCCGTCACGGCTGACGCCGCGCCACCCTCCCATAGGGGAAGGTCTCCTTACTACGCGGGTAATACAATCTTTGATTTGAAAGAAGCATTCCAACAAGATCTGCCTTCCCCTTTGGGGAAGGTGGCAGTCCGAAGGACTGACGGATGAGGTTCCCGGCCGCAGCTGGATCATTCGTGCAGACATTCTATCGAAGTGTATCAGAATCAAAAGCGTCGCCTATCGGCTCCTGTTTGATTCCCGCTTATCCTGCGCTTCGCGCATGGGTTACGTTGGGGATTTCATCCCCAATCCCCTGACTGGGGACATTGTCCCCAGACCCCTTCTTCGCTTCGCGCCGGTTTTAAGATTCCTTATGCGCCATCATCGCCCTTTTGCGCATTAAAAAGATCCTCCCCTCGGGAAGGATCCTTTCATCTGATTCATTCTCTCTCACAGCATGACCAGCAGCAGCGAAACAATCAGCGTGATGCTGATCACCATGCAGATCGAGTTGATCGCACTGGACAGACCGACGTCGCCGCCCATCTCGCCTGTGAAGCCCGGCACCGCCGCGCCAACCGGCGCAAACGCCAGAATCACCAGCGCCTGACGGATCTCCAGCGCAAACGGAAGCACAAAGTAAAAGATCAGCGCAAACACCGTCGCCGCCGTATAGCGGATCGCCACAATCCGCGCGATGGTCATCAGCTGCTCGCGCTTGGCCTCCAGCTTGAAGCCCACGCCGATCATCAGCATCGCCGCAAACGCGTTCGCGCTGGAGCCGATCTCCGCAACGGAGAGCACCAGCCGCGGCGTGGGAATATGCAGCATGCACATCGTCAGCACGATCAGATACACCACAAACGGCACGGAGCGCATCAGCGCGCGAATGACGCGCGTGAGCGAAAACCGGCTGCCGTCCTTGACCATACACGCCAGAGAGAACGCGCCGCCCAAGCATACCATCGCATTGCCGATGTCGAAGATGCTAATGGCAATGACCGCCATCGGGCCCAGAAAACTCTGTGCAAACGGGATGGTGAAGTTGCCGATGTTGTAACCCGCCAGATTCAGCATGCCGAAAGCCTGCTGCTCCCGCGTTTTGTTTCTATGAAACAGATAGCCCGCCGTCACATACACGGCGCCGCAGGCGATGGAAATCAGCGGCAGGCTCAAAAGCGACGGATCGATCACCTTGCCGCTGAAGCTGACAATGATGGCGCAGGGCAGCGTGATGCGGATGGCGATCTTGGACAGGACGCCAAAGTCCTCCTGCTTGAACACACCGATCCGCTTGAGCAAATAGCCCAGCACGATGATCGCGATAAAGCTGCCCGCGCGCAGAATAATATCCAGCATGGATGTGTCGCCTTCTTACAGATTGATAATTTCGTACTCGCGCACGCCCAGGCCGATCTTCTCGGCGTGATCCAGGCAGGAGCGCCACTCGGAGTTCGGCGTGGAGTTGGTGAACGGATCGCCCCAGTCCGCAAAGCCCGGCTTCCTGAGGTTATCCCAGAGCTGGCTGTTGGGGAGCGGCTGCTGCTTGAGGCACGCGTCCACGCAAGCCTGATCCAGCGCCAGCGGATCAAACGACGCAAACATGCCGATGTCCGGCAGGATCGGCGCGTCGTTCTCGCAGTGGCAGTCGCAGTTCGGAGAAATATCCTGCACCAGAGAGATATGGAAATGCGGACGGCCGTCCACGACCGCCTTGGCATACTCGGCCATGCGGCAGTTGAGCACAGCGTTTGCGTTGTCGCTGACAAAGTGGATCGCGTCGAAGTTGCACGCGCCGATGCAGCGGCCGCAGCCCAGGCACTTGTCCGGGTTGATGCGCATCTTGCGGGTTTCTTCATTAAAGATCAGGCCATCGTTGGCGCACAGCTTCTGACAGAGCTTGCAGCCGCGGCAGTCGTATTCCTCGACGACCGGCTTGCCGTCGTTGTGCTGCTCGCTCTTGCCCGCGCGGGAACCGCAGCCCATGCCGATGTTCTTGATCGCGCCGCCGAAGCCGGTGCTCTCGTGACCCTTGAAGTGGGTCAGGCTGATGAAGATGTCCGCATCCATCACGGCGCGGCCGATCTTCGCTTCCTTGACGTATTCGCCGCCCTCGACCGGCACGAGCACGTCGTCCGTGCCGCGCAGGCCGTCGCCGATGAGAATCGGGCAGCCCACGGTCAGCGCGGTGAAGCCGTTCTCCCAGGCGCACTGCAGGTGCTCCAGAGCGTTCTTGCGGCTGCCCGGATAGAGCGTGTTGCAGTCGGTCAGGTAGGGCTTGCCGCCCAGCTCCTTGACCACATCCGCAACCGCGCGCGCATAATTCGGGCGCAGGAAGCTGAGGTTGCCCTGCTCGCCAAAGTGCATCTTGATCGCAACGAACTTGCCTTCCATATCAATATTGCCGATCCCGGCCTTGCGGATCAGCTTCTTGAGCTTATTGGTCAGGCCGTCGCCATTGGCCACCGTGCGGAAATCCGTAAAATAAACCTTTGCCTTTTCCATCAGAGATTCCCTCCGTACTTCATATACATCGATAAATCTATATTACCTGCAAATTGTATTCGCGTCAAGCATATGCCATATCACATCACAAAGAACATCGCCAGCGCCATCATGCACACGAGGCTGATCGCGATGGAAACGGAATTGGTGAATCCCGCCAGCGCGGTATCCGCATGGCAGCGGCCGGTGTAGATCGGCGCAAGGCTGGAAAGCGGCGCAAAGCAGAGCACAGCCAGCGTCTGGCGCACGATGAGATCAAACGGCGTGAGAAAATAGCACGCTGCCGCAGACGCAGCCGCGAACGCATAGCGGCAGGCCATCTCGCGCGCCGTCTCGCGGATCAGCGCCTGATCGCCCATCGGCTCAAAGAGCAAACCGATGATCAGCATCGCCAGAAATCCGTTCGCCTGGCCCGCGGGCTTCGTCAGCGAAAAGAGCAGCTCCGGCATGTCGATATCAAGCAATACCATGGCGAACATCACCATGTACGTATCAAAGGGCAGGGATTTGAGGAATTTGAGCAGGATGTCCTTTGCGCTTTCCCTCGTCTCGCCGCCTGTTTTCAGCAAGGTGGACGTCATCGCATACGAGCCGCCGGTCATCATCACCGCATTGCCCGTGTCGAACATGAACGCCGGCACCACGCACGCGCTGCCGAAGAATGCCTCCAGCAGCGGCAGCGAGAAGCAGCCCACGTTATAGCCGCCGATATTGAGCATGCGGTAGGCGCGCAGACGCTTTTCCACGCCGTGCGTCGTCAGGTACATGAGCACCATCGGCAGCATCGCGCACAGAAAGCCGATGCCCACCAGCCAGAAAAGGCTCGTGTCGCGCTCAAACCCGGAAAAGCCCTGAATGATGGTGCAGGGCAGTGTGATATTGAACATGACCTTTGAGAGCGTCTGCTGATCCTGTTTTCCCAGAAAGCCGGCGCGCTTGAGCGTATAGCCCAATACGATCACCAGCACATAGCTCAGCGGTTTGACCAGATATGACATGCTGTTTCCTCCGGGCGGCCTGCGGCCGCCTTCTCCTGTGAACAGTTTCCTGCGCAATCTCTCTTTACACAAAAAAGAATCCCGGGCGGTACGCCCGGGATTTTTCAGCCATTAGCCCTCGACGGCTTCCTTGAGGGTCTTGCCCGGCTTGAACATCGGAGAGCGGCGGGCGCCGATCTGGATCTCTTCACCGGTCTTCGGGTTGCGCGCCTTGCGCGCCGGGCGCTCCTTCACCTCGAACGCGCCGAAGCCCACGATCTGGACCTTCTCGCCGTTCTTGAGGCTCTCGGCGATGATCTCGCTCATCGCGCACACAGCAGCCTCGGCATCCTTGCGGGTCAGACCCGCCTTCGCGGCGATCGCCGCGCTCAGTTCGTTCTTATTCATGGTACGATTATCCTCCTTAAAAACGGTCACTCCACGCTGCGCTCAGCCTTGGCAGCCGGAAGACGACTAAACCATATTCTACATGCTTTCTTTCATTCATGCAAGAGGAAACATGCCGATTCTTAAAATTTTCTTGAATATTTCAGGGTTTTTTATCTGCTTTTCGCAAATCATCGATCCGCCGCGTGATCGCCGAGCGAAGCGCCGTCTCCGCGTCCAGATCCATCACATGCGCCAACGCGCACAAATTCTCCAGCGCCGCGCCCAGCTGCGCCTCTGCGGCGGTTTCCCGTTCAAGCGCATCAAGCGCCGCGCGCGCCGCGGCCAGCGCATCCGCCTTGGTGTGCGTCTCGTCCTGCGCCTGCCATTGCCGACGGACGATCTTCTGCGCGCGCATGAGCGCCGGCAGCGAAACAGGCACGTCCAGCACGCGCTCCAGCGCGGTCTGCTCGCCGCGCTCTTTCTTCTTGGCATTCTCCCAGACGGAGGTGACCGCCTGCGCGCTGTCCGCCTTCTCCTTGCCGAAGACATGCTCGTGGCGCGCGATCATCTTGTGCGCCGCCATGCTCGTCACGTCGCGGTCGGTGAACGCGCGATGCTCCGCGCCGATGCAGCTGTTGAGCACCACCTGCAGCAGCACGTCGCCCAGCTCATCGGCGATCTTTTCGTCATCTTCGCCGTCCATGGCCTCGGCCGCCTCGCAGGCCTCCTCGATCATGTACTGGCGCAGGGTGTGATGCGTCTGCGCCCTGTCCCAGGGGCAGCCGCCCGGGCCGCGCAGGCGCGAGATCACTTCGACAAAGTCCTCATACGTTGCGCGGCTGCGCTCATACACGCTCACCCGCGGCACGAGCACCGCCGTCCTGTGGTCATAGTGCGCCTGCCTGTCCAGATCGCAGAGCATGATCTCCCGGGCGACAGCGCCCGGCTCGGCGGCGTTCTCCATGAAATACACCGTCATCTCGTCTTCAAACAGATCGCTCAGCCAGAGCTTGACGTCCGAGGCGATGTAGCGGCTGTCGATCTCGGTGATCACCTGCGGGCTGTCCGCCTGCACGCGCATCTCGGCTACGGAAAGCGCCGTCACCGTGCGCAGATTCTCCGTATTCACGCCAAAGGGAATCACCGCGCAGGCAGCATTCGTCCCCAGCGATACGCCGCCGATCACGCGCAGGCTGACGCCCTCAGGCAGTGCCTTGCAAAGCGCGCGCACGGTCGCGTCGCTGCCCGGCTCGCTGACGGCGTAGCACAGGTTTTCGCAGGCAAGCGCCTTCTTCACCAGCGCGCCGGCCGCCATCCGGCACAGCTCATCAAAATCCTCGCAGCGCTCATAGAGCGCATCGAGCGTCTTGTATTCGATTTTCAGCTCATCGAGCAACCGGACCGCACCGTGCTGCGCGGTGCGCAGCACCAGCGCATCCGCCTGACGCATCGCGTCCAGCGCGCCCATGGTCAGCAGCGCGCCGCTGTCCGGGCCAAGCGCCGCCACGGTTATGATGTGTGTCTTATCCATGACCTATTCTCCCTGCGGCCAGTGGCCGCTCCCACTTCCGAAACACTTTACAATCTTAAGTGTTTCTGTGCTCGCAGCACGTATTTTGCGCAATTTCCTATACGATAAAAAAGCAGGCTTCACGCCTGCTTATATCGATTACTTATTGAGAACGCTCTCGATGATGAAGCGCGGGCGCTGCTTGGTCTCGTTGTAGATCTTACCGATATACTCGCCGATAACACCCAGACTCAGCAGCTGCACGCCGCCGATCAGCCAGATGGAGCCCATCAGGCTGGTCCAGCCGGCGGTGGTGCTGCCCATGATCTTGGCAATCAGCGCATACAGCAGCATGACCAGACTCACCAGGAAAATGACCACGCCCAGAGAAAGCACCAGACGAATCGGCTTGACAGAGAAAGAGGTGATGCCATCGGCGGCAAAGGCGAGCATCTTCTTGAGCGGATACTTGCTCTCGCCGGCGAAGCGCTCCGCGCGCTCATAGGTCACCGTCGTCCACTTATAGCCGATCTGCGGCACAATGCCGCGAAGGAAGAGATTGACCTCCTTGAACTGCGCAAGGCCCTCGACCGCGCGGCGGCTCATCAGGCGGTAATCCGCATGGTTGAACACGATATCCACACCCAGCGCCTTCATGACCTTGTAGAAGCCCTCGGCGGTGAAGCGCTTGAAGAAGGTGTCGGTATCGCGCTTGGAGCGCACGCCGTAGACCACCTCAAAGCCCTCGTGGTAGGCGTCCACCATGCCGTCCACGGCATTGATGTCGTCCTGCAGGTCCGCGTCCATGGACACGATCATGTCGGCATAGTTGACCGCCGTCATCAGGCCCGCCAGCAGCGCATTCTGATGGCCGCGGTTGCGGGAGAGATTCACGCCGGAGAAGATCTCCGGCTCCTGCGCATGCAGCTGAGAGATGATCGGCCAGGTGTTGTCGCTGGAACCGTCGTTGACAAACATGATGCGGCTCTTGTCGCTGATCTTGCCCTGCGCACGCAGCTGGAGCACCTTTTCCTTCAGGCGCTTGCTGGTCTCCGGCAGAACCTCCTGCTCCTTATAGCAGGGAACGACGATGTAGAGCGTGTTGTTCGGATTCATATGTATATCCTTTCTGCCCGCTTTGGCAAATCAGAGGTTACATCTGGTTGTTAGCGCCGTTTTGACCCAGCAGGTTATCCCTCAGGCCGGCCAGCTCGCCCGCGCTGCGCGAAAGCGCCGCAGCCGCGCCGGAAAGCATCTTATCCACATGCACGCACGCCTGGTTGTAGATGCTGTCGGCGTCCTTCTCCGCGCGTTCGCGCGTCTCCATGGCATAGGCCTGCGCGCGGCGGGAGATCTCGTTTTCGTCCACAAGCTTCTGCGCCTGCTGCTGGGCGGCAAAGACGATCTGCTCCGCGCGGGTCTGCGCGTCGGCGAGGATCGCATTGGCGTCCTCCTCGGCGCGGCGGCGGGTCTCCTTGTCATAGGCGTCCGCCTCGGCCTCGACCTCTTCCTTGAACGCGCGCGCCTTGGTCACCGTCTCGTTGTAGATCTTATCCGCGTCGTCTGCGGTCTTATCCGCGCGCATCTTCGCATCGTCGATGATGCGCTGGCTGCTGGTGAGCACCGTCTGCGCCTGGGTGACGGACTTGGGCAGCGCAATGCGCAGCTGACCGATCAGATCCGCCATCTCGCTCATGTCCACGATGCACATGTTCTTCCTGAGCGGCACCCTGTACGCATCGGAGAGCTTGTGCTCAATCGTATCGATCACGTGAAGGGTCTCCCTGATGCTCTCGGCGCCGGCCTGCGCCTGTTCGCGGCGCATCGGACGCTCCTGGGGCTGCTGATTGTTTTCCATCTGATTGTGCTCCATGGTGCTCTCCTCCTCTTACCCTCTCTCCCCGGTGAGCGCATCGCGGATCTCGCCCGCTATGCACGAAGGCACCAGGTTGTCAATGTTGCCGCCGAACGCTGCAATCTGGCGGACGATGCTCGATGATATGCTCGCAAGCCCTTCGGAAGTCGGCATCATCAGCGTTTCCACGCCGCCGAGCATCCTGTTGACCTGCGCCATCTGATACTCTGATTCAAAATCCCCCAGCGGACGAACGCCGCGCACCACAAAGGTTACGTTCTGCTCGCGCGCGCAGTCCACCAGCAATCCGCCGTGGGCGATCACGCGCACATTCGGGATATGCGCGCATGCCTTTTCAAGCAGCCTCACGCGTTCGCTCACCGCAAACGCGCCCCGCTTGTCGGGATTATGCATCACCGCCACAACCAACTCGCCGCAAAGGCGCGCCGTGCGCTCGATGATGTCCATGTGTCCATTGGTCACCGGGTCAAAGCTGCCCGCATACAGTATCCGCATCACGGCGCTTCCTCCCTGTTCGCGTTTCTGACGAATGTAATCTCCGTATCGCCGTATTTGCGCAGATCAAACGCCTCAAAGCGCAGATCCAGCAGCGGCGCCATCCCGCGCCTGTGCTCCACGACGATCAGGAAATGCTGCGAAAGCAGACCCTTGTCATAGAGTGCCGCGCACATTTCGCCGGTATTCTCCATCTTATACGGCGGATCGATGAACACGACGTCGAACTTCTGTCCCTCGCGCGCGAGCGCGTCGATCGCCTGGCGGTAGTCCCGCGAAATCAGGCGGCACTGATCCCCGAGACGCGAGGTTTCCATGTTCTTTCTGATCGCATTGCAGGCGTCGCGGTCCATGTCGATGAGCACGGCATCCTTCGCGCCGCGGCTGAGCGCCTCCAGCGAAAGCGCGCCCGTGCCGGCAAACAGATCCAGCACGCTCGCATCCTGCACATCCCAGCGGATGATGTTGAACAGCGACTCGCGCACATAGTCCTGCGTCGGCCGGGTCTTGCTGCCCGGGGGCGCCACAATCGAGCGCCCGCGCGCCGATCCGCCGATGATTCTCATGAAACGCTCTGCTCCTTTTTGCCAATGGACATACGTCCTCAGTCTTTTTATTATAACAGAGAAAGCAGGGCTTTTCAACCCTGCCTTCCGCGTCAGAAGCACTGTGTCAGATCAGTTCCTTCTTCTTGTGTTCTTCCTTCTTGTGGCCATAGTGCACCTGGCCCTGCGCGCCGGTGAGTTCCTCCACGAGGCTCTTCTTCTCCGCCCTGCGCACGGCGACCTTCTTGGCGCGGCGGTTCATCTTTTCCAGCTTGCGGTTGGACGCCGGTCCGCGCAGATAGCCGATCATATACACCAGCGGATAGCTGAGGATGAGCGCCGGCGCAAGCCTGTCGATCAGCAGGCTCATCTTCAGCGGATCGCCAAAGAGATTGATGTAGTTCATCACAAACAGGCGTACGATCAGACGCAGCCAGTCGTTGACCGTCATGCCCTGCGTCACCATGTATGCGCCCAGCGGGCCCATCACGTCGCCGCGCGCGCCGTAGCTGTCCGTCAGCCAGGTCGGCAGATCCTGCAGCATATAGGTATATTCCTTGGCCGTCAGCGCGACATACGCCGCCAGCAGCAGCGGCACGATGAACACGACCATCACCGCGCACAGCGCCTTGATCGGATGATAGCACATGGCGTCATCCTTCTCGCTCATCTTCAGGCCCTTGGCAGAAAGGCTCACATAGTTCCGGCTGGCCGCAGCATCCTCCGCGCCGCGATTCAGGCCCTCGCTGAACAAAAACAGCAGCATGCCCGCGATGATCGCCACCGCCAGCACAATGCGCAGTCCCTGAGAAACAGCCTGCAGCGCACTGAATATGAGGCCCATGACGATGATCGCAATCAGCGGCACAAGCAGCTTGCCCGCCATCGGCAGCACGCGGCTTGTCCAGCGCTGCGCCCTGCGAAGCGGCTTTTTCTTCTTCTTTTTCTTGTTCTCCATGTCAGGTCCTCCTGTCGTGTCTTGTATCGCTTCCCGCGCGGATGATCCCGCCGGGCGTAATGACATACTCCATTTTCTTGTCGTGCGCTTCATGCGGCACAATGTCCAGCAGCGCAAAGTCGTGGCATATTCCCGCGCACACGGCGTCCGTCTTCTGCAAAAAGCGGTCGTAGTATCCGCCGCCCTGCCCGAGCCTGTGTCCCAGCGGATCAAAGGCCGTTCCCGGAACGAAAATCAGATCGATCTGCGACGGATCAGCGATCTCGCTGTCCTCGCGCGGCTCCATCAGACCATACGCCCCGCCCATGAGCTCGTCCATGCTTCGGATTCGTCTGGCCGTCATCACGCCGGGCCCTTCGCATCGGGGCAAAAGCAGCGCCCTCCCGGACGCAAGGATATCCTCCAGCACCGGCGCAAGGCGCATTTCTCCCCGACAGGCCATGTAGGCCATCACAGCATTTGCCCTTTGGTAGGACTCAAACGCCCTGATCTTCTCCCAGACGGCCTGTGCCGCTTCTTCCTGCTGCTGCGCCGAAAGGCTTCTTCGCATCGCGCGCATGCGCTCCCGCAGCACTGCCTTGCTTTCGTCCTGAAGCTTCTCCATCATTCGTTCACATACACGCGCGGCACGCGCCTGGACGGCGAACAGATCACCTCGTAGCTGATCGTGCCCAGCCACGCGGCCATCTCGTCTGCGTCGATCATGTCGTCTCCCTGCGCGCCCAGCAGCACGACCTCGTCGCCCGCCTGTGCGTCCGGAATGTCCGTCACGTCCACCATGATCTGATCCATGCACACGCGGCCCAGGATCTTCGCGCGCTGTCCGCGAACGAGCACGCAGCCCTTTCCCGTCAGGCCCCTGCGGTATCCGTCC
Source organism: Clostridiales bacterium (assembly GCA_015056305.1). Classification (GTDB taxonomy): domain Bacteria; phylum Bacillota; class Clostridia; order Christensenellales; family Aristaeellaceae; genus Ventricola. Next base: position 11,243 of record SVGO01000045.1, read on the forward strand.
GCATAGCCCACCGGCACGGTCATCACCCGCGTCTCCTTCTTCGCCTCAAACAATCCGCCGTAGCTGACCTTGTCGCCCGGATGAATCGTCTTGACATACACCGCGCGCGCCGCCCAGCGCATCGCCGGCTTCAGGCCCTTTGCCTCGGGCACGGGCGGATAGCCGTAGAGCGCGATACCGCCGCGCACCATGTCAAAATGCGCCTGCGGATAGCGGAAAATCGAGGCGGTATTGGCTGCATGCCGGGTGATTTTGCCCGGATGCACCTGCGCGATCGCCTCGCACAGCGCGCCAAAGCGCGCAATCTGCGCGTGCGTGTCCTCGAAAAACTCCTCGTCCGCCGTCGCCATGTGTGTAAAGCAGCCGGTCAGCTCCACGTGCTCCAAGCTGTCGATCAGCCGGACCAGACGCTGCGCTTCTTCAGCCGTGCGCACGCCGATGCGGTTCATGCCGGTATCCAGCTTGAGATGCACCTTCGCCTTTTTTCCGTGCTTTTCGCCTGCGCGCTCAAGCGCTATGATGCGCTCCTCATCAAAGACCACCTGCGTCAGATCGCAGCAGACGGTCACATCCGCCGCGTCCGCGTCGATGCCGCCCAGCACCAGAATCGGCGTGTCGATGCCCGCCCGGCGCAGTTCGACGCCCTCCTCCGGGATCGCCACGGCAAGCATCGCCGCCCCGGCCCCGATCGCCGCGCGCGCCACCTGCACCGCGCCGTGGCCGTATCCGTCCGCCTTTACGACAGCGAGAAAGTCCACGCCCTCGCCCAGGCAATCGCGCATCACGCCCACATTGTGGCGGATCGCATCCAAATCGATTTGACAATAATTGTATCTGAACATAACTGTTCCAGCTTTCTTCCAGTCATACCTTATCAGTATACCGCGAAAACGCCAAAATGAAAAGATGCGGCTTCTTTTTCTTCGCCGCCAGGCATACCCTCAAGGCACAGAGGGAGGCGGTTTCATGGCGGCTTTTTCCATGGCGCTGGCGCTGCTGGGCGGCGTGATCGGCGCAGGCTTTGCTTCGGGTCGGGAAATCCTTCGCTTCTTCGGCGTCCATGGCGCCATGGCCCCGGCTGCCGTCGTCGCCGCCTGCCTGTCGCTCTTTGCGTTCTTTCTTCGCGTTTCCGGGAAAATGCGCGCCTGCGGCGCGGCGTCGCTTACGCAGCTGTGCCGCCATCAGTTCGGATGCCGCTTCGGCCTTTTCTGCGGCGCGCTGTTTGTGCTGCTGTGCGCCGTCACGGGCGCGGCGATGCTCGCCGCCTGCGCAGAGCTGGGCGCGCTGCTGCTGCCCGTTCGCCATGGCTATGGGCTTTCGCTGATGTTTACGCTCCTGCTTTCGGCGTTTCTTTCGCTGCGCGCGCTGTCCGGTCTGGCGCTGCCCGGCGCGCTGCTGATGCTGCTCACGCCGTATCTGCTTGCCCGCCTGATGATGCTGCCCGCGGGCGAAGCGTGCTTTCTTCCGGCGATGACGCCGGATCTGCCCGTGCGCGCGCTGTGCGACGGCGCGGCCTATGGCGCGCTCAGCGCCGCGCAGCTCGCCGGGATGCTCACGCTGCTCGCCGGGCAGGATCGGCGCACGCGCCTTCGCGCCGCGCTGCTCTTTTCTCTGCTTTTGGGCGGTCTGCTCGTGCTCGGCACGGCGGTCTGCCAGCGGCACATGCCCGCCATCGTCCATCAGGCGCTGCCGTTCGTCTATCTCAGCCGCGCGCTTGGGCCGCCGGGCTACTTGCTGGTTGCGCTGTGCATGTATGCCGCCGCGCTGTCCACGTATCTGGCGATGCTGCGCGCGCTGCTGCCCGCCAAGCCCAATATCCGCAGCGTTCTGCTTGCCTCGCTTGTCTGCCTGCTGCTCTCGCAGGCGGGGTTCGACTTCATCATCGCCCATGGCTATCCGCTGCTGGGCGCGCTGTGCGCGGGGCTGCTGCTGGTGCTGTGCATGCCCGTATGCCCGAGGGCGGACGCTACCGCGCTGTAATCGAAAACGAGCGGGCGGCAGATGCGCCGTCCGCTCATTGCTGTATTTTTGCGCCATGCTTATCGAAGAAATACGTTGGGCTGCCGCCCAAGCCCGCCTGAGGGATTTCATCCCTCAGACTCCCTTCTTCGCTTCGCACAGATTTAATCTAATTTGCGAATAGCATCAGGCAGTTACGCCTTCTTGTCGAATTTATGGCCGCAGCCCTTGCAGGTGATGGTGATGGAGCCCACGCCGCGCGGCACGCGCAGGCGCTTTTTGCACTTGGGGCAGGTAAAGTAGCGGTATTTTTTGCTGTTCTTCACGCGGTTTATCCACTCGCTCACCGCGGTGCGTGCCTTGTAGGTCTTCTGCAGGTAGATCTGGTTCTCATTCTGCCTTCTGTAGCGGTCCTTGCTGAGCATGCGCACAAACATGACCACCAGCAGCACGTCCGCCAGAATCGTCAGAATGCCCAGCTTCGCCACAGAACCGACGATCGACAGGATCAGCGCCGTCCAGAGCATGGTCATGCCCAACTGGTCCGCGCCATAGCGGCCGGACATGAACCGGGCAAAGTTGTTGCGGATTTTATCAAAGAAACCCATCACAGTTTCCTCCTTGCATATGATATATTTAGGATACCCGAGCAGGCATGCGCCTGTCAATTCTATTTACCTACCGGTCATTCCTTGCTTTTGCGCATGCGCTTTGCTATACTGTGCGCAAAGGCACAGGAAGGAGCAACCGATATGGAGCATCTGCAGGCGCTGGAATCCGCCATCCGCGCGATTCTTGAAAGGAAGCCCCGCGCGCTGATCGCCATCGATGGCATGGCCGCCAGCGGCAAGACAACGCTCGCAGAGGCGCTTTCCCGGCGCTTTGATTCCTGCGCCGTTTTGCATATGGACGACTTCACCGTGCCGTTTGAAGACCGATATCCCGGCTATTTCGAAAAAACGCTTTCCAATGCGGATCTTGCGCGGTTTGACCGCGAGGTGCTCTCCCCGCTCCTGCGCGGCGAAGCCGCCGTATACAGGCCCTACGTCTGTCATCCCGAGCCCGGCTTTCTTTCTTCGGTCACGATCGCGGCAGACTGCCGCGTGATCATCGTCGAGGGCGCGTACTGCCTGCATCCCGCATTATCCGATCATTACGATCTGCGCGTGCTGTCGCTCATCGATGAAGCCACGCAGCGTGCGCGCATCCTCGCGCGCAACGGGAAAGCGCAGCTCGAGCGCTTTGTTTCCACGTGGATTCCCATGGAAAACAGGCATATCCGCGCGCACCGCCTTCATGAAATCTGTGATCTGACGATCAGCCAAGATCAAGCGACCTGAGCCATCTGTCGCCAAAGCGCGCCGCCTCTTTCTCTGCGCGGTCGTATTCCTTGGGGTTTGCGATCTCCTGCGGCTCGTGCGCGTCCAGGCCGATGATCACCTGATTGCCGGTATCATAGGCAATCTCAAAGAAATCGGCGTTCGGATAGCCGTTTCCGTTCAGTCCGCCCAGACGATACCTGTCGTGGAGATTGATCTCCATCGGCAGGTTATTTTCTTTGCAGCACTGGCAGATGTCCTTCGCTGCTGCGCGGCAGTTCGCATCGAACACCGGATAGCGGCGCATGAACAGATCCGGATGCGCCATGTAGGCAAACAGACCCGTCTCGATGCCCTTCACCGCGCTGTCCACGTAGCGGATCAGATCCTCCGCGGTCTTCGCGCCGCCGAAATAGCGGCCCGTCTCGTCGCTGCCCTCATAGTGGCAGCCGAAGATCAGGTAGTCGAGCTTCTTTGCTTCCTTCGTTTCAGCCAGCCAGTTCATATACTGCGGAAAATACTCGCATTCAAAACCGACGAGCAGCTTGATCTTGTCCGCGTACTTCTTTTTCAGCTCGCACATCGTGGCGATGTATTCATCCATCTGATCGATCGCCATGCGCACATGCGAATTGACAAAGCCGGATTCATACGGCCACGGCATGTGATCCGAAAAGCCGAAGACGTCAAATCCGCGCTCGATCGCCGCGGCGATGTACTGCTCGTCCGTGCCTTCTGCATGGCCGCAGCGCGCGGTATGCGTGTGATAATTCGCTTTCATCTATCGTACCCCCTTCTCAGGTAGCCACGCCTGCGGGCGGGACCTCATCCGCCCCTCGGGCACCTTCCCCAAAGGGGAAGGCTGATTTAGTCGATGCCGATTCTCGTGCAGGGAACGCGGCCTTCGACCAGATCGCTGATGCGATGGCGGCCATGGCCGATGATCACCGTCGTGCCGCGCATGGCCGGGCCGAGCGCAAACTCGAGCTTGGCGTGCGCGCCGTTCGCGCCCGCGCGGGACGCGCCCACGCAGTGCGTTTGCAGCTCGCGCACCTTGCGCTCAAGCTGCTGCGCGTCCGGGGCGAGTACGTCGCGCACTAAGGTCGACGGATCCTTGGGATCGGCGTAGATGCCCTCGGTCGAGGTCATAATGAGCAGCACGCGCGTGGAAACGAGGCCCGCGATGACCGCCGCCGTCTCGTCGTTGTCCACGCACTCGTGCACCTCGCGGTTGCCCTTGTACAGGTGCGACAGCTCCCACTTGCGGTTCTCCTCGTCGGAGACCGGGTCGTTGTAGTTGACAATCGGGATCGCGCCCTGATCCTTCGCGCGCAGGAAGAGCCTGCGGATGTGCTCGCGCTTATATTTATCGTTGAAATGCTGATGCTCAACGAGCACCTGGCGCACGGAATAGTCCTGATGGATGAACCTGCGGTACTGCTCCATGAGGATCGTCTGGCCCTGGGCGGCGTAGTCGGTCTTCGCATCCACGCTGTCGATTGTCAGCTCGCAGCCGTTGCGTTTGATATAGTCCAGGCGGCCGATCTCCGCCGCGCCGGAGGTCACCCAGATCATGCCAGGCTTCAGCTCACGGCCGAGTCTGGAGAAGATGTTATAGTCAATGTCGGCGTCCTCGCGGCGAATCAGCGCCATCGAGCCGATCTTGCCGACCAGATCAAAATCGTAATGCATATGATACCCTTTCATGGAGCTGCTGCCCCATACCCCGCCTGAGGGATTTCATCCCTCAGACTCCCTTCTTCGCTTCGCGATGTTTATCGATATATATCAATCCAAAAGCAGATTCACTTATGATATCGCTCCCCCGCAGCGATCTTGAGCGCGCGGTATGTCTGCTCCAGCAGCATGATGCGCGCCAGCTGATGCGGGAATGTCATCGGCGAAAACGAAAGCTTCACCTGCGCACGGCGCACGACGTCATCCGAGAGCCCCAGCGAGCCGCCGATGACAAACACCACGCGCCTGCCGGTGTCGATCAGCTCCGTCATCTTTCTGGACAGCTGCACAGAATCCATCTGTTTGCCGTCGATGCACAGGCACACGACCACGTCGCCATCGCGCAGCTTGGCAAGGATCGCGTCGCCCTCTTTTTTCTTGATCTGCTCCTCGATCGCGGGGGATGAATTGCTCGGCTCCGGCAGATCCGGCAGTTCGATGGTTTCCCACTTGCCAAAGCGCGAGAGCCGCTTTTCGTATTCCGCCGCGGCGTCGCGCCAGTATTTCTCCTTGAGCTTGCCCATGCAGATGAGCGCCATGTTCATCGTATCACCCCAAAACACCTGCCGCCAGCACTGCGACGCCCGCAGCAATCACCAGTGCCAGTTCCTTCTTTGTCAGCCTTTCCATCTGCCCGATCTGTCCGTTCACGCCCCGCGCCAGCCATGCTCTGCGCAGGCAATAGACAAACGCCGCGCACATCCCCAGACGCAGCGCACAGGTAAAGAGCGTCAGATTTTCAAAAAGCCATCCGATCCCCATGCTGCTGAGCATGATCAGCGTCAGATTATAGCATCCATGCACGAGCATCGGTGCAAGCAAAGAGGACGTCCGCAGCCTCAGCGCCGCCAGCAGCAGGCCCATCGCCGCATACATCAGGCATACATATTCCGAACTCCCCTTGCCGCCCATATGCACCGCGGCAAAGCACAGCGCACTGACCAGCGCCGCGCGCCATTTGCCGAAGCGCTCCAATGCGCCCAGCAGATAACCACGGAAGAACAGTTCCTCCAGCACAGGCACAAGCAGCGCGCTCTTGAGCAGCGTCAGCAGAAAAACCCCCGGCGCATCCACGTGGAGCGCAAACGGCTGTGCATAAGGCCACTGAGGATGCATGATTTTATCCAGCACGTCCGCGCCGAGCGACATCGGCGCAACGAGCAGCACACCCATAAACGCCAGCCACAGCATCTGAGCGCGGCTGAGCACACCGCGCGGGAGGATCTTTTTCTGATCCCCGTCGAGCACGCAAAGCCCCAGATACGCGCCGCCGCCAAAGGCAAGCAGCGTCACAAGCACCTCAAGCGTCAGGCCGAAGACATGCGTCGGCCAGATGAGTCCTGTGCCGTTGAGCGTGATCATCGCCCTGTAAATACTCATCACAAAGCACACGCCGAGCGTCAAAAGAAGCGCGGAGCGCATCCTCACACGCCGCCGCGCTTTGACGATATTCAGTTTCTTTCTCTGAATATTCATTTACTTATTAAATACGTAGTCCCTCTGAATAAAGTAGCTGAGCATGAACAGCACCAGATCGACCGGGATCTTGATGATCGCCGCGGAGAGCGGGATCACGCTGGGCAGCACCTGCACCAGACCCGCGCCAAGCAGGCCCTGCACCACGCACAGCGCGTAGTACTTGACCATCGAGCTCTTGCCGCCGCGGCCGCCGAAGACCGTGTGCTTGTTCAGGTTATAATTGACCTGGGAGGACACAAGGCGCGCCAAGGCATAGCTGACCAGCGCGGAGAAGCCGAACACGCCCAGGCACAGCCAGTAGAGCGCATAGTCGATCACAAAGGACGCGATCGAGGAGAACAGGTACTTGAAGATGACCATGTAGATCTTGATCGCATCGCGCACGGGATTGAAATGGCTGCCCGCGTTGTCGTCGATGTAGATCGTCTCGATCGGCACCTCAAACACGCCCAGACCCATGTCGCGCAGCTTGAGCAGCACGTTCATCTCGTATTCATAGCGCTCGCCGTCAATGCGCGCCATCGCCGGCAGAGAAGAGACCGGCAGCGCACGCAGGCCCGTCTGCGTATCGCCGACCTTCACGCCGCTGGCCAGCGCATAGACAAAGCGGGTGATGCGGTTGCCCCACAGGCTCTTGAAGGGCACATTGCCCGTGAACGCACGGGAGCCGAGCACCAGCTTGTCCGGATGCGCATGCAGCGCGTCGATCAGGCGCAGGATGTCCTTGGGCGTATGCTGGCCGTCCGCGTCGGCAGTGACGATGCCGGCCATATCCGGCCACTTGAGCATCGCAGCATTGATGCCGGTCTTCAGCGCCCGTCCCTTGCCCATGTTCACCGCATGCACGGCGACCTCGGCGCCAAGCTTGCGGCACTCCTCAAAGATATGCGCAAACGCTTCCTGGCCGCCGTCGTCCACCAGCAGCACATCCAGGCCATTGTCCACAATCAGCTCGCGCGTGAGCTCGATCAGCCGCTCATCCGGCTTGTAGGCGGGAATGAGCACCACCGCGCGTCCCTTATTCATTTCGCTCATCTATATGCTCCTTACCAAAGCAGGTTGTCCGTCGTTGGGATGCATCGCTTTACAAAATGCAGATACACGTCGATAGTATACCGCCGCATGCCCAAAAAGTCAATAACAGACTGCCTTTATGCATACTGCCGGTATGCATGATCTGCGCGCCACCTTGCATGGCGCACAGGTTTGTGTTACAATGGTAAAATCATGAACGATACCGGGGCATTGAACGCCCCGCTCAGATCTGAAGGAGGCTTTGCCTTATGGAACCCAATCAGACCCCTGTCAAAAAACAGCGCATCCTCTCCGGCATCCAACCCACCGGCACCCCGACCCTGGGCAACTACATCGGCGCGATGCGCAACTGGAAGCTGCTGGAGGACGAGTATGAATGCCTGTATATGGTCGCCGACCTGCACACCATCACCGTCCGTCAGGAGCCGGCCAAGTTCCGCCAGAATGCGATGCAGATGCTGGGCCTGCTGCTCGCCTCGGGCCTGGATCCCAAGAAGAGCACGCTGTTCTTCCAGAGCCATGTGCATCAGCACGCCGAGCTCGCCTGGCTGCTCAACTGCTACACCTACATGGGCGAGATGAACCGCATGACCCAGTTCAAGGACAAGAGCGCCAAGCATGCGGACAACATCAACTGCGGCCTGTTCACCTATCCGGTACTCATGGCCGGCGACATCCTGCTCTATCAGGCGAACCTCGTGCCTGTTGGCAAGGACCAGATGCAGCATCTGGAGATCTGCCGCGATATCGCTCAGCGCGTCAACGGCGTCTACGGCAACGTGTTCACCGTGCCGGAGGGCTACTACTCCAAGGTCGGCGCGCGCGTGATGAGCCTGCAGGAGCCGACCCGCAAGATGAGCAAGTCCGAGGCCGAGGACAGCTTCATCTCCGTTCTGGATACGCCGGACGTCATCCGCCGCAAGTATCGCCGTGCGGTCACCGACTCCGAGGCCTGCATCCGCTTTGATGTGGAAAACCAGCCGGGCGTCAGCAACCTGCTTTCCATCATCTGCGCGCTCACGAGCGAGGATATGGAAAAGCTGGTCGCCTCCTTCGAGGGCAAGGGCTACGGCGATCTCAAGGCCGCCGTCACCGACGTGACCATCGAGACCCTTGCGCCGATTCAGGCGGAGTTTACCCGCGTGATGAAGGACAAGAAGTACATGGAAGAGGTCTATCGCGAGGGTGCGCAGCGCGCGGGCTATCTGGCCGAGCGCACGCTGCAAAAGTTCATGAAGAAGATCGGCTACGTTGCCAAGTAATGCGGGCAGTGCCCGCTTCCTCTTCCGAACAGCTTTGCACGCCGAAGTGATTCGGTGCTCGCTGTACGGTTTGGTTCACTTTTCCATCACATATCATTTCCCGCGCAGAAGCGTCTGCGCGGGAAATTTTTATTTGCGCTCATATAACGCTTTACATCGCAACAGTTTGTGGTATAATATCTCCACTGGCACAAGATATGGAGGGATGACCCATGTGCATCGTCAATATTACCGGCGGCGCCCTGCCGCAGGAAGAGATCAACGCCTATATCGCCCGCGGCGCCGAGCTCTACGGCCGCGAACCCGACTCCATCGACGTTCGCGTGGACGGCGAATATGTGGAGCTGGCCTATCACTATCAGAAGCAGCCCTTCCACCGCATCCGCCGCATCACCGGCTATCTGGTGGGCACGCTGGACCGATTCAACAATGCCAAGCGCGCAGAGGAGCGCGACCGTCTCAAGCACGGCATCGGCATGCAGTAACAAAAGCTAAGCAGGCAGGAGGAACCGAGGTTCTTCCTGCCTGCTTTTTTGTTTGCATTATGGATATTAAGCTGCGTAAGCCCTCATTGTCGCTCCTAGGGATCGTCCCCCCTGCGCCAAACTACAGTGGCGAACAGCGTTCGCCCGCGGTCATCAAGAATGAATCTTCGATCCTCTGGGTATTTATACCTCTCAGGCGTTCGGAAGGGGGTATGGGAGTCCAGAGGGATGTAGGGGGAAATCCGAATTTCCCCCTCATCCTTCTGGGCCCAGCGCAGCGCGTAGCCTGTTGCGCTCTGCGCAGACATTCTATCGAAGTGTATCAGAATCAAAAGCGTCGCCTATCGGCTCCTGTTTGATTCCCGCTTATCTTGCGCTTCGCGCATGGGCTACGTTGGGGATTTCATCC
>SVGO01000046.1 GCA_015056305.1 Clostridiales bacterium
TAAGGGGCATGCCTGAGAAAGAACAAAGCGGCTGACAAACCAATTCGATGCCTCTTAAGAGGCGTGCTAGTAAAAGGGCCTTGAAGGCCCAAAAGGAAACCACCAGCTTAGCTGGTGGTTTTCATTTCTACGCTGCTTTTGTGTATCGGCGGTGCTGATTCACAAGCGCTGCGTATACGAGGTGGCTCCCTCCGGGAGGGAGCTGTCAGCGAAGCTGACTGAGGGAGCTGGCGGGAACGTACATGGCGAATTCATTTGAAAACTGGAACACGTGCAAGGAAATTCAAGAAACAGCATCGAACTATTGGCAATGGAAGGTGTGAGAATATGTCCCTTGAGTACAACAAAAAGATGATTCCTCGCGCAAAAGAACTGCGCAAATCCATGACCAAGAAAGAACGCCATCTTTGGTACGATTTTTTAAAAGACTATTTTCCTCGCTTCCAACGTCAGAAAACAATCGGCAGCTACATCGTGGATTTCTACTGCTACGAAGCGGCGCTTGTCATTGAACTGGACGGCTCGCAGCACTATGAAGTGCACGCAAAAGCCTATGATGATGAGCGTACACGATTTCTTGAGGCGGCTGGATTGAACGTTATGCGTTTTCCTAATGCAATGATTGATCGTGATTTCGAGGGTGTATGTGCTGCCATAGATAGAGAGATTAAGAAGAATTACAGATAATGGGAGGAATGGATATGCCTGTCATCACCCCGAATTTTAACTTCGCAGGTCAGCGTTCGGAAGCAATTGAGTTATACAGAAAAGCTTTTGATGCAGAAATCGCATGCTTGATGAGGTATTGCGACGCAAACGCACAGGATATGAGCGATGCGTGGGCGAGTACAGAAAAGGACTGGATTTATCATGCGGAACTGCTCTTTGGCGGACAACGAATCATACTTGCGGACCATGTCGATTTGAAATTTGAGCCGGGTTTATCTCTGTCTCTGATAGTCACGCTGGATACCAAGGCGGACGTGATGCGCGCATTTGAAATCCTGGGCGAGGGTGGCAGCGTGATTTATCCGCCGCACAGCACGACGTATTGTCCCTGTACGACGAACGTCATTGACAGATTTGGATTCAGATGGTGTCTCATGGCTGAACGGGCATGAGGATAATATGTTTCAGAGCAAGAAGGCGAATCCCGCAAAGGGCTTCGTCTTTTTTTCTTGCTCTGCTCATAGGCTTCCCGGGGTGATGGGATGAACCAGGTGTTTTGCTCCATGCTGCTCATCGGCGTGCTGGCGGCGGTGCTGAATGGAAATCTCTCCGGCGCGCAGGAGGCGCTTCTATCCGGCGGCACGGAAGCGGTCTCGTTCTGCCTGTCGATGGCGGGGGCGTATGCGTTTTTCGGCGGACTGCTGGGCGTGCTGCGCGAAAGCGGCGTGACGGAAGCGCTGGCAAGAGGAATGCGCAGGCCGCTTTCGCGGCTTTTTCACTTTGAGCCGGGCGAGGAAGCGGCGATGGACGATATCTGCGTGAACCTTGCGGCGGATCTGCTGGGCATGGGCGGCGCGTCGACGCCCGCCGGGCTGTCGGCGATGCGCAAAATGGCGGCGGCAGGCGGATACACGGGACGGCTGAGCGACGCAATGTCGCTTTTTCTTGTACTCAATATGTGCTCCGTGCAGCTGCTGCCCACGACCATGATCGCCATCCGCGCGCAGGGCGGAGCGAAAAACCCGGCGGACATCGTGCTGCCGACGCTCATTTCCACCTTGGCAGCAGGAATGACAGGAATTGCATTGTGCAAAGTGTTCTCAATAAGGAGCAAATCGCATGCCTGATTCGTCTTATCTATTGCCGAGCCTCGTGGTGTTTACGCTGCTGTGCGGCCTTCGCGCGCGCATCGATGTGTATGATGCGTTTGTCTGCGGGGCGAAGGAGGGGCTTCTCACGCTGCTGGAGATGGCGCCGTATCTGTGCGCGATCCTCACGGCGACGGCGCTGCTTCGCCAGACGGGCGTGATGGACGCGCTCTCGAATTTGCTTTCGCCCGTGTTTGTGTATCTGGGCGTCCCGGATGCGGCGGCGGGCGTGGTGCTGCTGCGGCCGCTCTCCGGCTCGGCGGCTTTAGCGGCCGTGCAGGATGTGATCGCGCAAGCGGGCGCGGACAGCCGCGCAGCGCGCTTTGCCTGCGTGATCAGCGGGGCGAGCGAGACGATCTTCTTCACCGGATCGCTCTACATGGGCGCGGCCGGAGTCAGGCGCGGCCGGGCAGCCGTTGCCGCGGCGCTGGCGGCCTATGCGGCGGGCGTGCTCTGCGCGGCGCTGTGCGTATAAGAACCAGCAAAGCGCCGTGCAGCGTCCGCAAAAGCCCGAAAATCGACAAAGTAATCCGGAAGAGGAACCGCGCACTGCGCGGCGCACTTGACAGAAACGGCGCAATAGAATACAATAAACCAAAGTGGGTTTGTGTACGCTTTCGACATAGATCGGCAGGATTGTTCTGCCGCGGAAGGGAGGAAGGGGCTGAGGGTTCTCGGCCCTGAATAAAAGAATGGATAAGCGCTTGAAAGGCTTCCGGCTTGGCGTGGCCATGCTCCTCAGCGTGCTGATGCTCTGCGCGTGCGCCTTTGCGTCTGCCGATGCGGATCCGATCCGTGTCTCTTCGCTGAGCGAGCCGCAGTCTGTGATTTCCGAGCAGGATGTGTCCATCACCATCAAGATCTACAACAGCAGCCAGACGGACATGCTTGATGAGATCACGCTCTTCAACCCGCAGGGCATCTCTGTGGAGAAGTACAGCGGGCTCAAGGGCGAGCAGAGCGTGACCTACACCGGCAAGTGGCATGTCACCAAGGATCAGATCGAAAAGGGCAAGATCAATTACTACATCCAGTATACGGTCGATACCGGGTCCGGGCCGCAGACGGCGACCCGCACCGTGCCTGTGACGATCCAGACCGAAGAAGCCGCGCCGCAGCTGACGGCGACCTATTCCATCTCCCCCGCCAGCGCGCGCGAGGGTCAGACGGTGACGCTGTCCTATACGCTGTCCAATACCGGCAATGTCGAGCTGCGCAATATCGTCATCGAGAATGACGGTGTTTCCAAGGAAGAACTGGCGCAGCCGTTCCTGTCCGTGGGCGAGAAGGTGACCCTCACCGACAGCTTCAAGATGGGCACGAAGGAGCTCGTCAGCAAGCCGTCGATCACCTATCAGGCGGCGGATTCCAGCAAGAAGCTGACGATCTCCGACCTGGCCCGCAAGACCATCACCGTTGCGGAAGACGGCCTGGAGGTTACGCTCTCTGCCAAGAGCACCGAGGACGTCTATCCGGGCGAAAAGGTCGCGCTGACGGTGTCCATCAAGAACACCGGCGACAGCTCCTACACCGGCCTGAGCGCGACGCTCAGCGACGGTACGCAGGTTGCCTCCGGCGTGGAGCTGGCTTCGGGCGCTTCCTTTGAGAAGGAAATCGAGTGGACTGCCATCGAGGATACCACGCTGACGGCAAGCGTCTCCGGCGCGGATGAGAGCGGCGAGGCTGTGGCTGTCGTTTCCAGCGAGGTTGGCATCACCACGCAGGATCTCTCCCGCGCGCTGGTGCTGAATGTCTATGCCGATGCGGCGCAGACGGTCATCCACAGCGAGCCGGCGGTCGTCCGCTTCGGTATCGTGGTGGAGAATATCGGCGAAACCGACGCGGCGACGCTGACCGTCGAGCAGGCGGGCACGACCGTGGCCAAGATTCCGTCCCTGCCGGCGGGCGAGAGCCGCACGATGGTGTTCGATCTTCAGACGAGCATTGCCGGCAAGTTCCAGTTTGTGGTCAAGGGCCGCGATGCCGATGGCAACGAGCGCGCCTACGAATCCAATATCCTTGAGATCGGCTACGTGGCGCCGACCCCGACGCCGACCGCTGTGCCGACGCCGACGCCTGTCCCGCCGACGCCGACCCCGGCGCCGACTGCGACGCCGGCCCCGACACTGGGCGAGATCATCGCGCAGAAGGTGAATCCAGTCGTGCTCTACAGCGTGGCCGGCGTGCTGGCAGCGCTGCTGGTGATCGTGCTGGCTGTGAGCGGCGTGACGAGCGCCAAGCGCAAAAAGCGCATGGAGCAGGCGATCGACACGATTTCCCTGACGTCGGATGTGCGCAATCACAGGGGCGTCGCCCGCCGCCGCAGGCCGCAGGCCGAGGCGGAACAGCCGGCCGTCGAAACCATCGAGCAGGAGGATGCGCCGATCGTTCCGAAGCCGGAGCTGACGCAGGATGAAGCTGATGAAGACAATCCGCCTGAGGTGGTTGAACACGATATGATGCCTCAGCCGGAGCGCGAGGCGGGTCGCCGCCGCCGCGCAGCGGTGGACGTGCCGACCGATGAAACGCTGCGCGTTGTGCCGGTTGATCAGCGTCCGGAGTTCATCGCGCAGGGCAAGGTGGACGATTCCCAGACCCGTATCTTCAGCGGTCTTGCCGGTGAGGTTGCGCAGGCGGAGGAGAAGACGGCCCTTGCCGACGTCGTGGCGGTGCATAAGGTCGCGGATCTGTTTGACGAGGCGCCGATGATCGATGAGCCTGCTGAGACGAGCGAGCCGGAGCAGACGATCCGTCTGAGCCGCGAGCAGGTCGAGGAGATCCGTCAGCAGCAGGAGCCGCGCGAGGATAAGTATGCCAGGGGCGGCAAGAAGAAGGACGAGATCAAGCCGATGAAGAAGCAGAAGAAGGGCTTCCTCTTCGGCCGCAAGAAGGCGGAGGTCGAGGACGACTTCGTTGAGGACTTTATCGAGAGCGAGGATTACGACGACGAGGACATCTTCGAGTAATCCTTCCAAATGAATCATACAAAAGCTGCCGGAGCAGTCCGGCGGCTTTTTGTATGGCAATGCGCAGTGCAGCAGTTTGTTTTCAATCTGCCAGGAACCGTCTGCCTTGCCAGCCAACTTTGTGCGCTTCGGCGTTTTACATTTGCCCATTTGCATGATATAATGGCATGCGACAAGGAGGCTGATCCGTGTTTACTGGTTTTACGCAGGATGCTCTGGATTTTCTGCAGGACATCCGCTTCAACAACAATCAGACATTCTACGAGCAGAACAAGGCGCGCTACGAAAAGCATGTCAAGGAGCCGCTCCGGCTGCTGAACGATGAGATGACGCCGGTGGTGCAGATCATTGACAGCAGACTGGATACGCGTCCGGGGCGCACGATGTCGCGCATCCGTCGCGACACGCGATTCACCAAGGATAAATCGCCCTTCCGGGACCATGTGTGGCTCGGCTGGCGCTATCCGGGCGAGAGCCGCAGCGAGGGCTTTGGCATGTGGTGGGGTTTCGGGCCGGACTGGCTGAGCTGGGGCTGCGGCTGCTATGCAGCAGATAAGCCGCTGATGGACGCGCTGCGTCTGGAAATCCGCAGGAATCCGGAGGCGGTACGCGAGGCGTTTGCCGTTTCCCGCATCCGCGAGGCGTTTGACATCTACGGCGAGAGCTACAAGAAGATCGCCGTGCCGGACGACGTGCCCGACGATTTGCGCTTTCTGTATATCAAGAAGGGCTTCGGCATCGAGCATAACGGCACGCCCGCAGAGTGGAAGGCGCTGTATACGCATGAGATGGCGGATATTCTCGCGCGCGATCTGGCGGCGATGGCGCCGCTGCATCAGCTGATGCAGCGCATGCGCGCTCAGGCAGATTATGCGCAGGCGCAGCAGGCCAAGGAGCGCGAAGCCGAGCAGCGCGAGGCGGCGAAGAAGGCCGACGCGCCCGCGAAGATCACCGTGCGCGGAGCGGAAGAATTTGAGTTTTAAGGTGATCTGTGTGTGAATACCTGGCGACGGCCGGGACCTCATCCGTCAGACCTTGCGGTCTGCCACCTTCCCCCATAGGGGAAGGGCGATTTACCTGCGGGCGAACGCAGTTCGCCCCTACATGGCGGCTTAAAGCAGCTGCGAAGCGAAGAAGGGGTCTGGGGATGAAATCCCCAGGCAGGGTTCGGGGCGGCAGCCCCGAGAAAAGAAGGTCAAAGTATGAATCTGTTTATCGAAACCATAAAGGCCGTGCTGTTCGGCGTGGTCGAGGGCGTCACGGAGTGGCTCCCCATCAGCTCGACGGGACATATGATCCTGCTCGACGAGTTTATTCAGATGCAGATGAGCGACGCGTTCATGGAAATGTTCAACGTCGTCATCCAGCTCGGCGCGATCCTCGCGGTCGTGCTGCTGTATTTCCCCAAGCTCTGGCCGTTCAAGCGGGGCAATCAGAAAGAAGGCCTTGTCTCCTGGCTGCGTACGGATACGTGGATGCTGTGGATCAAGGTGATCGTGGCGATCCTGCCCAGCGCGCTGATCGGCCTGCCTCTGGACGACTGGATGGATGCGCATCTGCACACGGCGCCCGTCGTGGCGGCGATGCTGATCGTCTATGGCGTAGCGTTCATCGTTATTGAACGCAGGCAGAATGTACGTAAGCGCGCGCGCATCCAGAGCGTGGAGCTGCTGGATATGCGCACGGCGCTGCTCATCGGCTGCTTTCAGGCGCTGTCGCTGATCCCGGGCACGAGCCGCTCCGGCGCGACGATTCTGGGCGGCGTGCTCATGGGCTGCTCCCGTGCGGCGGCGAGCGAGTTCAGCTTCTTCATGGCGATCCCGACGATGGCCGGCGCGAGCCTGATCAAGGTGCTCAAGTTTGGCTTTGGTTTTACGGGTGCGGAGCTGCTGATCCTGCTGGTGGGCTGCGTGACGGCGTTCGTCGTGTCCGTTGTGGCGATCAAGACGTTCATCGGCTACATCAAAAAGCACAGCTTTATCGCCTTCGGCTGGTATCGTATTGTGCTGGGCGCGCTGGTGGCGCTGTATTTTCTGGTGAAGTAACGGGGCACGGAGGACGGGGGATAACGTTGGGCCGCGGGCCCAAACCCGCCTGGGGACGAAGTCCCCAGACCCCATTATTTCGCGGCGTGCGCCGCGAAAGGAGAATATAAAGAATAAAGCTGCATGGCCGAAGGTTTATCGGGCATGCAGCTTGTTTTATATGGAGATTAAAAGAAGTAGGGCGGGATCAGGCGCATGGAGCGCACGATCAGCAGCGCAATCATGTGCAGCGGATAGGCGGCGTAAAAGAGGAAGGTGATCGCAGGATGGCGAGGGCCGCGTTTGCCGTTATAGTTAAGCAGGGGGATAAGCGAAAACAGCGAGCAAAAGGAGACGAGTACCCAGCTGAGCATGACGCCGGAGAGCAGCAGACTCAGAGAATAGAGCAGCAGCACGCCGCCGGTCAGCAGCGCAAGGCGCGGGCGGTTTGGCGCGCAATAGCGCATGATCAGGCACAGCGCGATGCCCAGCCATCCGTAGCTCAAATTGGCGATCATCGCACACAGGCACAGCGCTGTGGTGAAGAAGAAAACGCGCATCGGCTTGCCGGACAGGGCGTCAGCGGCATAGAGCGCCATCAGCCCCAGAAGCAGCGAGAAGAGGACGTTCTGTTCCATCGGGCTTGCAATGCGTCCGAAGATCAGCAGATCGAACGGAATCTCTGAAAGGATTGCCAGCAGGAGAAGGCGTCGGCCGTAGGCGCGCAGGCTGCTGGTATGCAGGTATCCCTGAACGATGAGGAAGCAATACAGCGGAAAGGAAAGCCGGCCCACGCAGCGGAACAGCCCGATATCCGGAAAAAGAGCCAGCCCGGCATGGTCGACGAGCATGGTTACAAGCGCCGTCAGGCGCAGGGCAAACGAAGACAAGCGGCGGCTCCCTCCTTTCTGGCAGTCCAGGATAAGCGTCTTTATGATATCGGAAGCGGGTGTTGTTGTCAATGTTCGCTGTATTCCGAATGATTCACTGTATAAGATGGTAAAAGAATCGGAAAGCAATTGCAAACGTGTTTTTTTGATGCTATAATAAAAATGGTGCTCACTTTGTATATGTTTTATGAGAGAATTTTCCGCTTGTAATACGGAGGAGGATTTATCGTGAGTCAGGTTAGAAGAATCTATGCTGAAAAGCGTCCGGGTTATGACGTGTCCGCGCAGCAGCTCTGCCGTGAGCTGTGCGAGGTGCTGGGCACGCAGGAGATTGAGCGTGTGCGCATTTTCCAGCGCTACGACGTGGAGGGCCTTTCCGAGTCTGCGCTGGAAGCGGCGAAGGGCATCATCTTCTCCGAGCCGAACGTGGATGTTTTGTATGACGAGACCCTGCCGCAGATGGACGCCCATCTGCTGGCTGTTGAATATCTGCCGGGCCAGTATGACCAGCGCGCCGACAGCGCGAGCCAGTGCCTGCAGCTGCTCAGCCCGAACGAGGCGCGTCCGAAGGTCGTCTGCGCGAAGGTGTACGCTGTCGAGGGCGCGAAGGTGACCCGCGTGATGATGGATGCGGTCGCCGCCCATCTGATCAACCCGGTCGAGGCGCGCCGTGCGTCCATGGACAAGCCCGAGACCCTGGAGATGAAGGCTGACGTCCCGGCGGACGTGGCTGTGCTCGAGGGCTTCATCACCATGAGCGACAAGGAGCTCGCCGCGATGGTCCGCTCCATGGGCATGGCGATGAGCGCGGAGGACCTGTGCTTCTGCCGCGACTACTTCCGTGATACCGAGAAGCGCGATCCGTCCGTGACGGAGCTGCGCGCGATCGATACCTACTGGTCCGATCACTGCCGCCACACCACCTTCCTCACCGCGATCGATGATTTTGAGTTCGAGACCGGCCTGTTCGCCGAGCCGATCAAGGCGGCGTACGAGCTGTACATCGACGTGCGCAAGGATGTGTACGGCGAGCGCAAGAAGGACGTGTCCCTGATGGACATGGCGACCCTGGGCGCGAAGGCGCTGCGCAAGATCGGCAAGTTGGACGACCTGGACGCGTCCGACGAGATCAACGCGTGCTCCATCGTCGTCACCGCGAACGTGGACGGCAAGGAAGAGCCCTGGCTGATCATGTTCAAGAACGAGACCCATAACCACCCGACCGAGATCGAGGGCTTCGGCGGCGCGGCGACCTGTCTGGGCGGCGCGATCCGCGATCCGCTCTCCGGCCGCAGCTACGTCTATCAGGCGATGCGCATCACCGGCGCGGGCGATCCGCGCGTGCCGTATTCCCGCACCCGCCAGGGCAAGCTCCCGCAGCGCCGCATCACTACGACCGCCGCGCAGGGCTATTCTTCCTACGGCAACCAGATCGGTCTGGCCGCCGGCAAGGTTCAGGAGTACTATCATCCGGGCTTCGTCGCCAAGCGCATGGAGCTGGGCGCCGTTATCGCGGCGACCCCGCGCGATCATGTCCGCCGCGGCCAGCCGGCCCCGGGCGATGTGATCATGCTGCTGGGCGGCCGTACCGGCCGTGACGGCTGCGGCGGCGCGACCGGTTCCTCCAAGGCGCACAGCGTGGAATCCCTGTCCACCTGCGGCGCGGAGGTTCAGAAGGGCAATCCGCCGACCGAGCGCTGCATCCAGCGTCTGTTCCGCAATGCGGAGTTTGCGCAGATGGTCAAGCGCTGCAACGACTTCGGCGCGGGCGGCGTGTGCGTCGCCGTGGGCGAGCTTGCCCCGGGCCTGCAGATCAACCTCGACGCCGTGCCCAAGAAGTACGAGGGCCTGGACGGCACTGAGCTTGCGATCTCCGAGTCTCAGGAGCGCATGGCCTGCGTCATCGAGGCAGATATGGTCGAGCGCTTCATGCAGATGGCCTACGAGGAGAACCTGGAGGCGACGCAGGTCGCTGTGGTCACCGAGGAGGCACGCCTGGTCATGTACTGGCGCGGCAAGACCATCGTCGATCTCTCCCGCGAATTCCTGGATACCAACGGCGTGACCCAGCACGCGAAGGCGATCGTCTCCGCGCCGTCTGAGGCCAATCCGTATCTGACCGCGACGCCGGATTTTGCCAAGGGTAAGACCGTGCGCGAGGCGTGGCTGGCGATGCTCGCCGACCTCAACGTCTGCTCTCAGAAGGGCATGGTCGAGCGCTTTGACGGCACCATCGGCGCGAGCACGATCCTCGCTCCGTACGGCGGCGTGCACCGCGACAGCCCGAACGAGGCCATGGCGGCGCTGATCCCGACCGACGGCGAGACCACCACCGCGACCCTCATGTCCCATGGCTACGATCCGTATCTGAGCGAGTGGAGCCCGTTCCACGGCGCTGTGTATGCGGTTACCGAATCTCTGGCGAAGATCTGCGCTGCCGGCGGCGACGTCACCAAGGCGCGCCTGACCTTCCAGGAGTACTTTGAGAAGCTGGCCAAGGAGCCGGTTCGCTGGGGCAAGCCGGCGGCTGCGCTGCTGGGCGGCCTGAGCGCTCAGCTGGGCTTTGGCACCGCGTCCATCGGCGGCAAGGACTCCATGTCCGGCACCTTCGAGGATATCCACGTCCCGCCGACGCTGGTCTCCTTCGCGGTCAACGCCGTTGAGGCGAAGAACATCATCTCTACCGATTTCAAGGGCGGCGACCACCGCATTGCGCTGCTGCGCCTGCCGATGGACGAGCAGCTCGTTCCGCTGTACGACAAGGCGCTCATGCGCTATGACCTGCTGCGCCAGGCGATCGAGGCCGGCGACGTGCTCTCTGCGCACACCGTGGGCCGCGGCGGCATCGCTGCTGCCGTCACCATGATGGCGCTGGGCAGCCGCGTGGGCGTGAACCTCACCGGCGTGACCGAGGATGAGCTCTTCCTGCCGGCCTACGGTTCCATCGTCTGCGAGCTCTCCGACGGCGCGCCGGTTCCGGCGGGCCTGGAGATCATCGGCTTCACCTCCGAACATCCGATGATCAACGTGCTGGGCACCATGGTCTCCCTCGAGGAGGCTGTCAAGGCCTGGAAAGAGCCGCTGGAAAGCGTCTTCCCGACCACGGCTGCCGCCAAGCACTCTGTTGCGCCGTACAAGCCGTTTGTCGCGCGCAATACCAACCGCCCGGCGATCCACATTGCCAAGCCGCGCGTGTTCATTCCGTCCTTCCCGGGCACCAACTGCGAGCTCGACAGCGCGAAGGCCTTCCGCCGCGCGGGCGCCGAGGTAGATACCTTCATCTTCCGCAACCTGAACGCCAAGGGCATTGAAGAGTCCGTCGAGGCGATCGTCAAGGGCATTGAGAACGCCCAGATCGTCATGCTGCCGGGCGGCTTCTCCGCCGGCGACGAGCCGGACGGCTCCGGCAAGTTCATCGCGACCGCGCTGCGCAATCCGCGCATCATGGACGCGATCCACACGCTGCTCGACCAGCGCGATGGCCTGATGCTGGGCATCTGCAACGGCTTCCAGGCGCTCATCAAGCTGGGTCTGGTGCCGTACGGCGAGATCCGCACCCTCAGCGAGGAAGATCCGACCCTGACCTACAACACCATCGGCCGCCATGCCGCGACCCATATCCGCACCGTGGTCTCCTCTGTCAAGTCCCCGTGGATGGCGGGCGTGCATGTCGGCGACGTGCATGAGGTTGCCATCTCCCACGGCGAGGGCCGCTTCGTGTGCCGCGAGGGCCAGCTGCGCCGCCTGATGGAAAACGGCCAGATCGTCACGCAGTACTGCGACGAGTTCGGCATCCCGGCTGCGGATATGCCGCTGAACCCGAACGGCTCCTACTGGGCGATCGAGGGCATCTGCTCTCCGGATGGCCGCGTGCTGGGCAAGATGGGCCACAGCGAGCGCATCGGCCAGTATGTTGCCAGCAACATCCCGGGCAACAAGGATCAGAAGATCTTCGAGTCCGGCGTGAAGTACTTCCTCTAATCGCTTAATAAGGCTGAAAAACGCCTGACCGGAATTTTCCGGTCAGGCGTTTTATGTTTGACAGGCTATTGTGATTGCTGTATAGTGTAATTCGTATGACCCGAGTGAAGACACTATATTGTTCTCAAATCGGTTTAAGCCTGCGCGAAGCGAAGAAGGGAGTCTGAGGGATGAAATCCCTCAGGCAGGTTTGG
Organism: Clostridiales bacterium; assembly: GCA_015056305.1. GTDB lineage: Bacteria > Bacillota > Clostridia > Christensenellales > Aristaeellaceae > Ventricola. The sequence goes on from SVGO01000046.1 coordinate 11,873, forward strand.
GCGGCAGCCCAACGTATTCCTGTGCATTACTGGAGGAATGACATGATGAATATCAGATATGGCCTTTGTCTGCTGGGCGCGATTGCCCTTGGCCTTTTGATGATGGCATGGCTCTATGGCAAAGAGAGCGTATCAAGAAGGGCTGTGGCGGTGTTTGCGCCGCTGGCCTTGGCGCTGGGCTGGCTGGGCGCAAGGCTGTATGCGCTGCTGTTTTCCCTGCTGGGCGCGTGTCCGTCCGGTCCGCTTTTCTCGCTGGAGCCGACGCTCTATGCCATGGGCGGTGCGGTGCTGGGCGTGGTCGGCGCATGTGCACTTGCGGCAAAGCTGACCGGCAGTTCTTTTGAGGTGCTGGCCGATGCACTGGCCCCTGCGGGCATGCTGACCATCGCGCTCGCGCGCTGCGCGGAGATATTTGCCGACTTCGGCGGAAGCCGCGTGATCGAAAACGGACCGACGTTTTTCCCGCTGGCTGTGCAGGATTCGCTGGGCCAGTGGCACATGTCCGTGTTTTTTCTGGAGGCGATCCTTGCGTTTGCCGCGCTGGCCTATGCGCTGAATATGCGCACATCCAAGCCGGGCGAGCGCTTCTCGCTCACGCTGACCTTCTGGGGCATGACGCAGGTGATGTGCGAGTCCCTGCGCGGACAGACGGTCAATCTGGGCTTCATCGGCGTGCAGCAGATTCAGTATATCGCAATTGCGCTGGTGATTCTGGGGATCTATGCCAAGATCCTCTCCGAAAAGCCGTATAAGAAGAAGGAGCCGATCGAGCTGCTGTGCTGGATCACGGCGATCGAGTGCGCGGCTGCGGTTGTGCTGATGGAGTATGCGATGGATCACTGGGTGCTGCCTGCTGCGCTGGATTATCTGATCATGGCGATGGCGGCGTGCGGCGTCTTTGTCTCCGTGCGTCTGGTGACGCGCAGGGCCTGCAGAAATGAGGATGTACCATGGAAAGACAGATAAAGCTGGCGACGCTGGGTGCGCTGATCGGCAACAGCATATTCGGCTTCAGCTTCATGTTTTCGCGCATGGCGCTGAACGTGGCGTCGCCGTTTGTGATGCTGATGTATCGCTTCATTCTGGCGGCCGTGCTGCTGGGCGCAATCGCGGGGATCGCCGCGAAAAAGGGCGACAGGCGCGCTGCGGACGGCGGCATCCACTGGCTGCGCTTCTCGCTCAAAGGGCAGAAGATGCTGCCGCTGCTGTTGCTGGGGCTTGTGCAGCCGGTGCTCTATTTCCTTTGCGAGAGCTACGGCATCAGCATGACGAACGCGACGTTCTCCGGCGTGATCATCGCGCTGGTGCCGATTGTGGCGCTTGCTGCGGGCGCGCTGGTGCTCCGTGAGATTCCCAGCCGCGCGCAGGTGCTCTGGTCGGTCGTGTCGATTCTCGGCGTGGTGCTCATGACCCTGCAGCAGAGCGCGGAGGGCGCCATTCAGCAGCTGGGCGTGGTGATGCTCTTTGGCGCGGTGGTGTCCGGCGTGGCGTTCAATATCCTGAGCCGGAAAATGTCTGTGCAGTTTTCTGCGCTGGAGCGCACGACGGTGATGATGGCCGTGGCTGCGGTGATCTTCACGGCGCTGGCCGTTGTGGAATGCCGCGGCGATCTTGCACAGCTGGCTGCGCCGCTGCACAGCGGCATGTTTATGGCGGCGATGGTGTATCTGTCCGTCTTCTCGTCCATCATGGCGTTCCTGTTCATCAATTTTGCCAGCAATACGCTGCCCGTGGCCAAGACGACGGCATTTTGCAACCTGACGACGGCGATCTCGATGTTCGCGGGCGTGGTTTTCCTGCATGAGCCGTTCGGCGTGATGTCGCTGATCGCCTCGGTGATGATCATCCTGGGCGTATGGAAGGTGCAGTCTGCGGACACAAAAAGCAAATAAAAACGGGCTGTGCCCGCGGCATGTTTATTGCGCAGGTTCGATGCAATAAAAAAAGCGATGGAGCAATCCATCGCTTATTCTTTGTCTTCGGCCTGTGCGTGATCCTGACGAATCAGGGCAAAGAGCTTTTCCAGATAGATTTTGTGCGCCAGCGCAATGATCGTGTTGCGCAGCATGACCTTCTGCTCGGTTGCATGCTCGTCCAGCGCGCGAAGCTCTGCCTTGCGATGGAACACGCAATCCAACACATGATCGAGCTCCGTGCGGAAGTATTCGTAGGCGATCTGGCTGGGGTAGGTTTGCCGCTGCACGGTGAGCATCAGATGCACGTCGTCCATGGACAGCACACTTTTTGCTGCGGCGATGAACATCAGCTGCGCGATCTGTTCGCGGCTGTATTGCTTGCGCACGGGCTTGGTGATCAGTCCCTTTTTGACATAGTTGCTGATCATGGATCCGGTGACGGATGCATCCTGCAGGGGAGAGAGACAATCGGAAATATACTTGGCCGTCTGCTCCAGATACAGGCCCACATCGGGAATCTCCTGATAGGTCGGCAGGCGGAATTCTTTAATGGATGCGGCAATGCGCTCGCGGGTGCTTGAGTTCATGGATATCCCTCCATTCCACGTCATTATACAACGGGCAATCGCAAAAGTCAATCAAACCCGATGATGAGTTTTTGAAAAACGCTTGACGCGGTGCAAGGAGATTTGCTACAATCATATTGCTGACCATATCTCATTGACATCATTTTGAGGGAGCATATCATGCAGTATAAGATTGTCGCCGATTCGTCTTCTAATATGCGCTGTTTTGACGGCGTGGACTTTGCCTGTGTGCCGCTGAAGATTATCACCAAGGAAAAGGAATATGTGGATACGCCGGATCTGGATCTGGCGGGCATGGTCGAGGATCTTAAGGCCTACAAGGGCACGTCCGGCACCTCCTGCCCGAATGTGTTCGAGTGGACGGAGGCTTTCGGCGAGGCGGACTGCGTGTTTGCCATCGCCATCACCAGCAATCTCTCCGGCAGCTGCAATGCTGCGCGCCAGGCGGCGGAGGATTATATGGCGGCGAATCCGGGCAGAAAGGTCTGCGTGCTGGACTCCCTGTCCGCCGGTCCGGAGCTGCGCCTGATCGCAGAAAAGGTGCGCAAAGGTATCCTTGCCGGCAAGGCGTTTGAGGAAATCGAGGCGGACACGCGCGCTTATATGCAGCATACGCATCTGCTCTTCACGCTGCGCTCGCTCAATAACCTTGCGCGTAACGGCCGCGTGAGCCCGGCTGTGGCGAAGCTCGCGGGCGTGCTGGGCATCGTTGTCGTCGGCAAGGCGAGCGACGAGGGCACGCTGCAGCAGATGCACAAGTGCCGCGGCGAGAAGCGTGCCATCGATACCCTTTACAGCGAAATGAAGCAGCATGGCTATGCCGGCGGCAGAGTTCGCATCGGCCACAACATGAACGAGCCGGCCGCGCAGCAGCTGAGCAAGATCATTCTCGATGAGTATCCGGATGCGGATATCGAGATCGAAATGAGCGCCGGTTTGTGCATGTTCTATGCGGAGCAGGGCGGCATCATGGTGGGCTACGAGGACGCGCAGGGATAATCAAAGACAATCAGGGCGACGCACGATGTGGTGCGCCGCCTTTTATTCATGATGCCGTTGTGCTATAATACCCATATCCGAATCGATGGAGGAGAAGAATGAGCGCTGTCAATCGTTATTTCGAGAATCTGTCCGCACTGCTTTCGCGTACGCTGGAAACGCAGCAGGAGAATATGGAACGTGCTGCGCAGGCGATTGCAGACTGTCTCAGATCGGGGCATATGGTCTATACCCTCGGCACGGGTCATGGCCATCTGCTGGCGCTGGAGGTGTTCTATCGCGCGGGCGGCATGGCGCGTGTCTGCCCGGTGCTCGATGAGCGGCTGATGCTCCACATCAGCGCAGCCGAAAGCACCCGGTGGGAGCGCAGGGAGGAGATCACAGCGCTGCTGCTTGAGAAGTATCCCATCGGTGCGGGCGATGTGCTGATTGCCGCCTCCAATTCCGGCCGTAACGGCGCGGCCGTGCTCTATCCGCAAGAGGCGAGGCGGCGCGGCGCGACGGTGATCGCGCTCACGTCTATGCGCCATTCGCAGAGCGTGACGCCCAGAAACAGCGCGGGTCTGCGGCTGTATGAGACGGCGGATATCGTGCTGGACAATGGCGGCGTGCCGGGTGATGCAGCGCTTGAGATGGCGGACGGGATGGCTGTTGGTCCGACGTCCACAGCGGTCGGTGCGGCGATGCTGCAGGCGATTGCATGCCGGGTGAAGGAGATTTCGCTGGAGGAAGGCTGGGAGGCAGAGTTTTTCAAGTCCAGCAACATCGACGGCGGCGACGAATACAACGAAAAGCTGCTGAAAAAATACGGAAAACAGATTCCTGGTCTGGTATAAACGGATAGAAAAGAGGAAGCGATATGATTCAGCCCATCATGAGGGATCCGCTCTTTCTGGCTGTGCCCAGCGAGCGGGCGGGCAAGGCGGACAAGCAGATTGCGCTTGATCTGCTGGACACCCTGCGCGCGAACCTCGACGGATGCGTGGGGATGGCGGCCAATATGATCGGCGCGCACAAGCGCATCATTGCTGTGCACACGGACATTGGGCAGATTGCGATGCTCAATCCCAAGATCGTGAAAAAAGACGGCGTATACGAGACGGAGGAGGGATGCCTGTCTCTTGCCGGCGTGCGCAAGGCGAAGCGCTATCAGTCGATTGAGGTGGAGTATCAGGATCTGAACATGAAAAAGCAGCGCCGCAGCTTTTCCGGCTTTACGGCGCAGATCATCCAGCACGAGATCGACCACTGCGACGGTATTCTGATCTGATATAAAAATGCGCCTGCATGCAAAGATGCAGGCGCTTATATGTTTTCGCTTACAGGTTCGCCTTGATCTTCTCGATCATCTCAGCGTACTGTTCCTCGGTCAGATAAGTCTGGCCCGGATTCATGGCGAAGACGCCGCCGTACTCAAATTCACCCTCATACTTGGGCACGAGATGGAAGTGCAGGTGGCAGCCGGTGTCGCCGTAGGCGCCGTAGTTGACCTTCTTGGGCGCGAAGGCGGCGTGGATCGCCTTGGCGGCGCGGTTCACGTCGGCGAAATAAGCGTTGCGTTCCTCGTCGGAGATGTTGACAATCTCGCTGACGTGATCCTTGTAGGCCACGATGCAGCGGCCCGGATGGCTCTGCTCCTTGAAGAGGATCAGCTGGCTGACGCTCAGGTCGCAGATGTAGATGCCAAAGGCGTCGAGCAGTTCGCCTTTCATGCAGTAGCCGCAGTTGCAGTCTTTCATGGGTGGGTCCTCCCCCTGTTTCGTATTTTTCATTATTATACACCAAGTGAATGCGAGCTGCAAGGAGAAGACGTGCAGGTTGCAATGAAAACGGAGAAAATAACAGGAAATGATGCACGAAAAAACGGGGAGGGGAGAGCAGGAAAACCACAGAATACGGCGAAAAAACGTATATTATGACAATTTCCTGATGAAAAGAGGGTATCGTGGTGGACGAAATCAAGGGAAAACATGTGGATCTGTCGCTGAGCAAGCCGGATGTGCTGTATCGGTTTGCGCATGCGCTGGCCTCGCCCGTTCGGCTGAGGATTATGCAGGCGCTGTCGGGCAGCAGCATGAACGTGGGCGAACTCTCTCAGGCGCTGGATATTCCGATGTCCACGACGGCGCTGGCCGTCAAGACGCTGGAGGAAGCAGGACTGATCACCACAGAAACCCAGCCGGGCGCGCGCGGCTCAATGAAGCTGTGCTCCCGCAGAATCGACACCATGAGCGTCAAGCTCTCGCCGGATGATGAGAGTGAGGACAATGTGCTGGCAATGAGCATGCCGCTGGGCGGTTATTCCAGTGCGGACGGTATCCGAAAGACCTGCGGTCTGGCCGGCGTCAATACAATCATCGGCGAAATGGACAATCCGGCGCTGTTCTATTCGCCGGACCGCTTTGATGCGCAGCTGATCTGGTTCCGCCAGGGATCGCTGGAATATCGTTTTTCCTGCGAACAGCTGGATCAGATGGAGATTGAATGGCTGGAATTGTCCTTTGAGGCCTGCTCAGAGGCGCCGATGTATCGCGATCCATGGGAAAGCGACATCTCCGTATCCATCAATGGAAAACGTTTGGGCGTATGGACATGTCCGTGCGACTGCGGCGGCAGACAGGGTAAGCTGACGCCGGCGTGGTGGCCGGCGCTGTCCACGCAGTTTGGCTTTCTCAAGACATGGCGTGTAACGGGCAAGGGATCCTACCTCGACGGCGCATACCTGAGCGACGTGACGATCGATGATCTGAAGATTCCCGGTGGGAATTACATTTCTGCAACCATCGAGGTGCCGGAGGGGGCGGAACATGCGGGCGGCATCAATCTCTTTGGCAATCTGTTCGGCGATTATCCGCAGGCGCTGATTCTGCGTCTTGGCTACAGGATGCGCGGCGAAACCGTTTTCGCTTCAGAAAACTTGGAATGATTGTGCTGCATGGTGCGGATTTAATAAAATAATATCAAAACGCTTGACAGCAAGTCCCGGGGGCTGATATACTCAGTATGTCAACTTCCGCGGGGCTTTTTTGTCTGGTTTGGCGAGGTTGACGAAGAAATAATCCAAATTTTTAATAGTGGTCCCGCTATTTATTCCAAGGAATTTGGAATAAAGATGGGAGATATCATCACATTTATTTCAAATAATCGGGAGGGCGACTGAAATGAGCACCGAAAAGATCGTCAACATTCCGCGTCCGGAGCATCCGCGTCCGGATTTTATGCGTGAAACGTTCTATAACCTCAACGGTACCTGGCAGTTCGCCTTCGATGACAAGGACGAGGGCATCTCTGGAGGCTGGATGAATCCGGGCCATGCACTGCCGATGGAGATCGTCGTTCCCTTCGCTTATCAGACCAAGGCCTCCGGCATCGGTCCGACGGACGCGATCCATCCGGTGATCTGGTATCGCCGCAGCTTCACCGTCCCGGCCGAGATGGCGGGCAAGCGCGTGCTGCTGCGCTTCGGCGCGGTCGATTTCGCCTGCACCGTCTATGTCAACGGCCGTCAGATGGGCCAGCACAAGGGCGGCTATACGCCGTTTGCCATCGACATCACCACCGCGCTGGTTGACGGCGAGAACGACCTGTGCGTGCGCGTGCAGGATGATCCGGACTGCACCCAGCCGCGCGGCAAGCAGTACTGGGCCGAGGGCCTGATGGGCTGCTGGTATACCCCGGTTTCCGGCATCTGGCAGACCGTGTATCTGGAGGCCGTGGGCGAGTACGGCGTCAAGTACGTCCACGTCACCCCGGATATCGACAACCACATGTTCACCGCGGAGATCGCGCTGGACAAGCGCCCGACCTGCCCGCTGGATCTGGAGCTGACCGTCACCTTCGAGGGCAAGCTCAAGCGCAAGGTCCGCGTCAACTGCGAAGACCGCATCACCCGCGTGCCGGTCGATCTGATCGTCAAGGCCGATCTGGACCCGATCTACATCTGGCAGCCGGGCACCCCGTTCCTCTATGACCTCAAGGTTCGCGTCCTCAAGGACGACGCCGCGGTCGATACCGTGGACACTTACTTCGGCATGCGCAAGGTCGAGGTCAAGGAAGGCCGCATCTATCTCAACAACAATCCGCTGTATCAGCGCCTGATCCTCGATCAGGGCTACTGGCCGGAGAGCAACATCACCCCGCCGAGCGACGAGGCGATCAAGCTCGACCTGCAGTACACGCTGGACTTCGGCTACAACGGCGCGCGCAAGCATCAGAAGCTCGAGGATCCGCGCTACTACTACTGGGCGGACAAGATGGGCGTGCTGGTCTGGGGCGAGCTCCCGAGCCCGTACGACTTTACCGACGATACCGTCCGCAACCTTGCCGAGACGATGATGGACTTCATCGACCGCGACTTCAACCATCCGTGCATCATCACCTGGGTCCCGCTCAATGAGAGCTGGGGCGTGCGCAATATCTACACCGACAAGCGCCAGCAGAGCGCCGGCCGCATGCTCTATCACATGACCAAGGCTGCCGACGGCACCCGCCTGTGCTCCAGCAACGACGGCTGGGAGCAGGTGACCACCGATATCTGCGCGCTGCATGACTATGCGGCCGAGAAGGACGTCATGGCGGCGCACTTCGCCGACCGTGCCGAGATCGAGAAGCATTCCTGCGACTGGCGCGCCGCGTATGCTCAGGGCGAAAAGCCCACCGGCAAGGAGGCCTTCATGGTCACCGAGTACGGCGGCATCGCCTTCCAGAACATCGGCATCCAGGGCGAGATGGGCGGCATGTCCACCTGGGGCTATGGCAACAAGATGAGCGACGAGGAATCGTTCTTCGAGCGCTTCAAGGGCGTGACCGACGCGATCCGCGAGATCCCGTTCTGCCAGGGCTTCTGCTACACCCAGCTGACCGACGTCATGCAGGAGATCAATGGTGTGCTCACGCCGGACCGCAAGCCGAAGATCGACGTGAAGCGCTTTGCCGAGTACAACACCGGCGTCAAGGCGAAGGAAGGCCCGAGCGCGCAGGAGATCGTCAACCACACCGCCTGATCTATCACGCACCGAATGATGCAATTATATCGCGGAGAAGAAACGCGGTATAAAAATAAAAGGAGGAATTTCTCTATGAAGAAGACTCTGGCTCTGGTCCTGTCTCTGGTTCTGCTGCTGACCGCGGCGACCGCCATGGCTGCGACCGAAATCAACTACTGGTCCGTCTTCACCGGCGGCGACGGCGCGATCATGCAGGGCATGGTTGACGCGTTCAACGCTTCTCAGGACGAAGTCGTCGTGGTGCACACCCCGATGACCGCGGACGATCTCTATCAGAAGATCCCGCTGACCGTTCAGACCGGCACCGGTATCCCGGACGTTTGTGTTGTGCACATCGAGCGCATCCCGAACTTCGTGAACCAGGACCTGCTCTACTCCTATGATCTGGACCTCGTCGCCGAGGCTGGCATCAAGCAGGAGAACTACAACCAGGCCGCTTGGGTCAAGTCCACCATCGATGACGAGCAGTACGGCATCCCGCTGGACGTCCACGGCTACATCACCTACATCAACAAGGACCTGTTCGACAAG